>NZ_MWOM01000048.1:0-33578 GCF_012931925.1 Acidovorax sp. SRB_24 | reverse complement strand
CTGACCGATCGATCCTGCACCAATGACGACCATCCCCTGGTCCATCGCGATGCCCTCTCTGGAACGCCACCGCGCCACTTTGAGTCAAACGCCGCGGATCTGCAAGCGGCGCACTGCGCTCAAAACGCCGCCTTCATCCCCACCGTGATACTGCGCCCCTTCAGCGGCGCCGCGGCCTTGATGAACGAGGTGTGGGCGTAGGCCAAGCGGTCTGTCAGGTTGTGGGCTTTCAAGTAGATCTGCCATGGCATCCCGGTGCTGAACTGACCGTGGTAATTCACGCCCAGGTGGAGCATGCCGTAGCCGGGCGTGGCCGATTCGAACTCGGCCACGCGGTTCTGGCGGGCGACCTGCAGCCATTCGACCTGGCCCTCCCAGGCGTTCCAGTTGGCGTCGAGCCGCACACCGGCGCGCGTGGGCGGAATGCGCGGCAGCAGGCCGCCGCCCTCGCGCTTGGCGCGCACGGTGTCGCCAAACAGCGTGATGCCCAGCTTGCGCGTGAGGCGCTGGCGCACCTGGCCTTCGATGCCGGTGAAGGTCGCGTCGGCCTGGGAATACTGCAGCAGCTGCAGGCCATCGCGCTCGTCGAGCGTGCGGCCGTAGATGTAGTGGCGGATGCGGTTGCGGAAAACGCTCACGCCCCAGGTGGTGTCGCCACCGGTTTTGCGCAGGCCCAGGTCGATGTTCTGCGAAGTTTCGGTGCGCAGGTCGGCATTGCCGCGTTCGTACGTGCTGGTGGCCATGTGGAGGCCCCGGGCGTACAGCTCTTCGGCCGATGGGGCGCGGCTGGCGCGCGTGAACGAGGCGCCCAGCTGGTAGCCGGGTGTGAACTTCCACACCGCGCCCAGCGATGCGGATGTGCCGTTGTGGCTGCGTTCGATGCCGATGGTCTGGGCCTCTGCCGTTTGCCAGTCGTGGCGCAGCGCGCCTTCAAAGCGCCAGTCGCCCAGGCGGTATTCCTCCAGCACGAACAGGCCGGTCTTGCGCGTGACAGTGGGCTGCACATAGGCCTCTTCGCCCTCGGCGCTGAACTTGCGCTGCGACGCCTGCAGGCCGATCACGCCCTTGAAACCGGCCAGTGGCGAGTGCTGCAGCTCGATGCGCGTGTCATAGGCCTTGTTCTTGAAGGTGGTGCTGACGGCCCCCCCTTCGACTTCGTCGTGCACATAGTCGGTCACGCCGGCGCGCAGGCGCAGCGCCGAGAAGCCGACAAACGGGTTGCGCAGCTCGCCGCGGACGTCCAAGCGCTCGCTGCGCAGGTCGACCACCGGCAGGTCGCTGCTCTGGCCTCCGCTGCCATGGTCATGGCCGTCGTCTACCCCGGCATGCGTGCCGCAGTGCAGGTGGTCGTCATGCGCGTGGCAGCCTTCGAAGCTGTGGTTGTGCCCCGACAGGCCGTAACGAGCTGTATGGCGCGTATAGGCCGCGCCCAGGTAGCCCTGCTCGCCCACCCAGGACAGGCCCACGCTGCCGGTGTCGGTGCGGTTGAAGCTGCCCGGCACCTTGCGGGCCGGCTCGCCCCCGGCTGCCCAGCCCTTGCCCACGCGGTAGTCGCCCGCATCGCGCGCCACGCCTTCCACGTGCACGGCCAGGTGGCCGGCGCCGCCAGTCAGCGAGAAGGCACCGGCGCCCTCTCCTGCGCCGCTGTTGGCGCGCAGCTCGGCACTGCCCTCATAGCCCTTTTGCGGGATGACCGTGGGCACCTTGCCGTCGAGCACGTTGACCACGCCGCCCACGGCACCGTTGCCGTAGACCAGGGCCGAGGGGCCGCGCAGCACCTCGATCTGCGTGGCCAGCAGCGGTTCGGAGACCACCGCGTGGTCGGGGCTGAGGGTGGAGGCGTCGTGCAGCTCGGCGCCATCGCTGAGCACCTTGACGCGCGGGCCATCCATGCCGCGGATGATGGGGCGGCTCGCGCCCGCGCCGAAGTGGCTGCTGGTGATGCCGGGCTCGCTGCCCAGCGTTTCGCCCAGCGTGGCCTCGCGGCGGCGCACGAGTTCGTCGCCTTCGAGCACGGTGACGGGCGTGGTCATCTCGCTGGCGCCCAGTTGCAGGCCGCTGGCCGAGACGGTCACTTCTGCCAACGGGGCGGCCTCTGCTAGCACCTGGGCGTGGCCCGCGGAGGCCAGCATCAGCGCCACGGCCAATGCCAGCGGCTGCGGCGCCGGTGCGGCGACAGGAAGGTGGCGCTCAGGGCGGGAAAAACGGTGCGGGATCAATCTCATGGTGTCAATTCAACAGAGTTGTGCGGGCCGCGCGCACGCAGCCAGCCACTCCATGCAGCGCATGGAATATCAATAAAAAGCGGCCCAAACGCTTGCTGGACAAACGCTGGCAGCTATGAAAAAAGGAATGTGGGGCGTTACCGGCCAGGCGGCCGGTGCCCTCGCGCGGCTAGGTACGCGGTGGTGCGCGCGCGTGGAATGCCGCGATGCGCCGCGCGCGCGGGTGCGGCTGCGGGCCTGCGCTGGACAAGGCCTCAGGCAAGGCGTGCGCCGGCGCGGGCGCGGCGCTGTGCGGCCAGTCGCCCAGCGTGAGCTGGTCGAGCAGCTGGCACTCGGCCGGGCTGTGGCCACCGAACAGGGCCGACACAATCGAGGTCGGCTGCTCCCCTGCGGCGTGCACAGCGGCGGCGGACGACGGACCCACAGCCCGCATGTGCGCGCCATGCAGCGCACGGTGCATCTGGCCGAGCGTGGGCGCCAGCAACAGGGCCAGCAGCAGGCACCACAGCCAGCGGGTGTGCCGCCTGCTGGCCGGCGCGGTCTGGAGGGATTTCAGCGAGGGCAAAAGATCGGGGTGCAGGAGCGCTCAGTCGGGCTTGAGGAAGCACGCGAAGGTCTTGCGGAATTTCTCGACCTTGGGGCCGACCACGAAGGCGCAATAGCCCGCGCTCGGGTTCTTGGCGTAATAGTCTTGGTGGTAGCCCTCGGCCGGCCAGTAGTTGGTCTCGGGCAGCACCTCGGTGGTGAGAGGCGCGCCAAACACCCGGTCTTCGGTCAGTTGGCGCACCAGTTCGTCGGCCACCTGCTTTTGCTCCGGCGTCGAATAGTAGATGCCGCTGCGGTATTGCGTCCCCACGTCGTTGCCCTGGCGGTTGAGCGTGGTCGGGTCGTGTGTGGCAAAAAAGATCTCAAGAATCTCCCGCACGCTGATCACGGCGGGGTCGTACGCCAGGCGCACCACCTCGTTGTGGCCAGTGGTGCCGCTGCAGACCTGCTCGTAGCTCGGCTGCGCCACATGGCCGTTGCTGTAGCCGCTTTGCACGCTGGCGATGCCCCGCACGCGGGTAAAGACTGCGTCGGTGCACCAGAAGCAGCCGCCGCCCAGGGTGATGGTTTGCAAGGTCATGGGGTAGTCTCTCTGCCGTCGCGTCGTGGGGCACCATTATCGCCTCCGTCCCCGCGGCAAGGCACCGCACTTGGGGTAGAGTGCCGCTCAATTTTGACCGCAGCGCCGTGCTGCAGAAAGATTGCCATGCGCCCTGTTCACCTTCCGGCCCGCCGCCGGACATGGGTCTGTACGCCCGCCGCCGCCTGGTTGGCGATGGGCCTGTGCGCCCCGGTCGCGCATGCGGCGCGGCCCATGATCACCGACGACGCCCGCATCGTCGATGCCAAGGCCTGCCAGGTCGAGAGCTGGGCCCGCAAGAACCATGGCGGCACCGAGTTCTGGGCCGTACCGGCGTGCAATTTCACCGGCAACCTAGAGCTGACGCTGGGCGGCGGCCGCCTGCGCGACGATGGCAATCCGTCCACCACCGACACCGTGCTGCAGGGCAAGACGGTCCTCAAGCCGCTGCAGACCAACGGCTGGGGCATTGGCCTGGCCGCGGGCACGGTACGCCATTCGCTGGCGGCAGAGGGCCGCGACTGGTATGCCTACGTGCCCGCCAGCTTCTCGTTCAAGGACGACCGCGTCGTGCTGCACGCCAACCTGGGCTGGATGCGCGAACACGCCACGCAGCGCAACCACGTGACCTGGGGCCTGGGCTCGGAGACGCAGCTGAGCGAGCGCACCTGGCTGATCGCCGAAACCTTCAGCCAGAACCAGGGCCGGCCCTATTACCAGCTGGGCCTGCGGCACTGGATCGTGCCGGGCCATGTCCAGGTCGACACCACCTTTGGCAACCGCTTTGGCAGCCGCTCGGACACGCAGTGGATCTCCATCGGCCTGCGCCTGCTGTCCGCGCCTTTCCTGCCATAACCGCACATTGACCTCGTGGGGACGGCTTGTTATATTTACTAACCAGTCAGTCATTAACATGTCCTCGCCCTCCCTTCCCCACCCCAGCGCGGCAGAACTTCCCAAGCGGGAGCGCCGCAAAGAAGCCCGCCCCGGCGAACTGCTCGACGCCGCGCTCGACCTGTTCGTCGAAAAGGGCTATGCCGCCACCAAGGTCGACGAGGTCGCCGCGCGCGCCGGCGTCTCCAAAGGCACCCTCTTCCTGTACTTCGCGAGCAAGGAAGAGCTGTTCAAGGCCGTGGTGCGTGAGAACATAGCCGGGCGGTTTCAACTCTGGAACGAAGAGTTCGAGCGCTTCGAGGGCAGCACGGCCGACATGCTGCGCTACTGCTACAGCTCATGGTGGGAGCACGTGGGCAGCACCCGCGCCTCCGGCATTACCAAGCTCATGCTCAGCGAGGCGGGCAACTTTCCCGAGATCGCACAGTTCTACCAGCAGGAAGTGGCCGACCCCGGCCAGCAACTGATCCGCCGCATGCTGCAGCGCGGCGTGGAGTGCGGCGAGTTCCGCGCCTGCGATATCGATTGCGCGGTCTATGCGGTGCTTGCCCCGCTGATTTTCCTCACGCTGTGCAAACACACGATGGCCACGTGCGTGCCCGAAGCATTCCGCACGGCGCCGCAGGGCTTCCTCGACATCCAGCTCGACATCCTGCTCCAGGGGCTTTGCGCCCCTGCCGGCACGCCTATCGCTACGCGCTGACCCCTCCATCGCTCTCGTCCTTTCGCCGTCTATGACCTCCAAGAAACGTTGGATTCCGTGGCTTGTCGCAGCCCTTGTGGTGTGCCTCGTCGGCGCAGGCGTGCTGCGCGCGGTGCTGGCGCGCCAGGCGCAGCAAAGGTCCTTGGCGGTGGCATCCGCGCCCGCAGCCGCCGTCGCGATGGAGATTGCGCCGGGCGAAATCTGGACCGTGCGCCGGCAAAACCTGGTGCTGGGCGTGCCCGTGTCGGGCACGCTGCGCGCCGTGCAGTCGGCCACCATCAAGGCGCGCGTGGCAGGCGAGTTGCAGGGCCTGACGCTGCGCGAGGGCGACAGCGTGCGTGCGGGCCAGGAGGTGGCGCGCATCGAAGCGGTCGAGATGCAAGCGCGCCTGCGCCAGGCGCAGCAGCAGGCCGATGCCGCGCGCGCGCAGGTGGACATCGGCCAGCGCCAGTTCGACAACAACCGCGCCCTGGTGGACCAGGGCTTCATTTCCCGCACCGCGCTCGACACATCGCAGGCCAGCCTGCAGGCGGCGCAGTCCTCGTACCAGGCGGCGCTGGCCGCGGCCGAGGTGGCACGCAAGTCGCTGACCGACACGGTGCTGCGCAGCCCCATCAGCGGCCAGGTGGCGCAGCGTCTGGCGCAGAACGGCGAACGCGTCGCGGTCGAGGCCCGCATCCTAGAGGTGGTCGACCTCTCGGCCATGGAGGTCGAAGCGCTGCTGGCGCCGGCCGACGCGCTGGCCGTGCGCGTGGGCCAGGCGGCCCGCCTGCAGATCGAAGGGCATGGCGGCCCCGTCAGCGCCACGGTTGCGCGCATCAACCCCAGCGCCCAGGCCGGCAGCCGCACGGTGCCGGTGTACCTGGCGGTGGAAGGCGTCCAGGTCGACGCCGTGCTGCGCCAGGGCCTGTTTGTGCAGGGCACGCTCGACACCGGCGCCGCCGACCTGCTCGCCGTGCCGCTGGACGCCGTGCGCACCGACAAGCCGGCGCCCTACGTGCAGGTGGCCGACAACGGCCGCGTGGCGCACCGCAACGTGCGCACCGGGGCGCGCAGCCAGGCCGATGGCCAGGCCCTCGTAGCCGTTGAGGGACTGCCCGAGGGTGCCCAGGTGCTGGCCGGCCGGGTCGGGCCGCTGCCCGAAGGCACGGCGCTGCGGCTGCCGCCCGCCAGTTCCGCACCGCCCGCCAACCCCTGAGCGCCCGCCCCCGCCATGTGGTTTACCCAAGTCAGCCTGAAAAACCCGGTGTTCGCCACCATGGTCATGCTCGCCTTCGTGGTGCTGGGCGTGTTTTCGTACCAGCGGCTCAAGGTCGACCAGTTCCCCGACATTGATTTCCCCATCGTCGTCGTTGCCGCCGACTACCCGGGCGCCTCGCCCGAGATCGTAGAGAGCGAGGTCACCAAGAAGATCGAAGAAGCCGTCAACTCGATCGCCGGCATCAACGCCCTGACCTCGCGCAGCTACGAGGGCAGCGCCCTGGTCATCATCGAGTTCCAGCTGCACATCGACGGGCGCAAAGCCGCCGAGGACGTGCGCGAGAAAGTGGCCAGCGTGCGCCCCAACCTGCGCACCGAGGTCAAGGAGCCGCGCGTGCTGCGTTTCGACCCGGCCAGCCGCGCCGTCTGGTCGCTGGCCGTGCTGCCCGATGGGACGGCGGGCACGCAGCGCAGCGCGGTCGAGCTCAGCAGCTGGGCCGAGCAGACGCTCAAGAAACGCCTCGAGAACGTGCGCGGCGTGGGCGCCGTGAACCTGGTGGGGGCCACCGCGCGAGAGATCAACATCTACCTCGACCCGCAGGCGCTGGAAGCGTTCGGCATCACGCCCGACCAGGTGGCGCAGGCGGTGCGCAACGAAAACCAGGACCTGCCTCTGGGCGCCATCCGCTCGCTGGCGCAGGAACGCGTGGTGCAGATCGACGCGCGCCTGCGGCGCCCGGACGACTTCGGCCGCATCATCGTGGCGCGCAAGAACGGCGCGC
The DNA here is from genome assembly GCF_012931925.1 of Acidovorax sp. SRB_24. Taxonomy (NCBI): domain Bacteria; kingdom Pseudomonadati; phylum Pseudomonadota; class Betaproteobacteria; order Burkholderiales; family Comamonadaceae; genus Acidovorax; species Acidovorax sp. SRB_24. The sequence goes on along the minus strand of NZ_MWOM01000048.1, from coordinate 26,648 downwards.
CCGTGCGCGTCGAGCAACTGGCGCGCGTGCAGGACGGCGCGCAAGAGGTCGAGAGCCTGGCGCTCTACAACGGCCAGCGCACGCTGCTGCTGTCGGTGCAGAAGGCGCAGGGCGAGAACACCATCGAGGTGGTCGATGGCCTGAACCAAGCCGTGGCCGCGCTGCGCGCCGAACTGCCCTCGGGCGTGCGTCTGGAGGCCATCGGCGACAGCGCCCGCCCGATCCGCGTGGCGGTGGAAAACGTGCGCCAGACGTTGATCGAAGGCGCGCTGCTCACGGTGCTGATTGTGTTCCTGTTCCTGAACTCGTGGCGCTCCACGGTCATCACGGGGCTGACGCTACCGATCTCCATCATCGGCACGTTCCTGTTCATGAACCTGTTCGGCTTCACGATCAACATGATCACGCTGATGGCGCTGTCGCTCTGCGTGGGTCTGTTGATCGACGACGCCATCGTGGTGCGCGAGAACATCGTGCGCCATGTGCAGATGGGCAAAGGCAACTACCAGGCGGCCATGGAGGGCACGCAAGAAATCGGCCTGGCGGTGCTGGCGACCACGCTGTCCATCGTGGCGGTGTTCCTGCCCATCGGTTTCATGGGCGGCATCATCGGCAAGTTCTTCCACGAGTTCGGCATCACCATCGTCGCTGCGGTGCTGATCTCGATGTTCGTCAGCTTCACGCTCGACCCCATGCTCTCGAGCATCTGGCACGACCCGAGCATCCACCAGCACGGGCAGGCGGCGCGGCCCGCCACGTTCTACGACAAGACCATGGGCCGCGTCACGGGCTGGTTCGACCGCACCACCGAATCGCTGGCCGAGGGCTACCAGCGCATCCTGCGCTGGGCGCTGGCGCACAAGCTCACCACGCTGGCCGTGGCACTGGCGATCTTCGTGAGCAGCGTCTTCATGGTGCCGCTGCTGGGCACCGAATTCGTGCCCAAGGCCGATTTTTCCGAAACCACGATCAATTTCTACACCCCGGTGGGCTCGTCGATCGAAGCCACCGAGGCCAAGGCGCGGCAGGTCGAGGCGTTGGTGCGCGCCCTGCCCGAGGTGCGCTACACGCTCGCGACCCTCAACACCGGCAGCGCGCAGGGCAAGATCTCCGCCAGCATCTACGTGCGCCTGGTCGACCGCCGTGCGCGCAGCCGCAGCGTGGACGAGATGTCTGGCGTGCTGCGCGAGCGCCTGCGCCAGATCCCGGGCATCACCGTCACACACGTCGGCCTGCTCGACCCCGTGGGCGGGCAAAAGCAGATCGAGTTCTCGCTGCAGGGCCCCGACCTGCAGGAGCTCGCGCGCCTGACCCGCACGGTCACCGCCAAGCTCCAGGCGATTCCCGGCCTGGTCGACCTCGACTCGAGCCTCAAGGACGACAAGCCCGTCGTCGCCGTCGAGGTGCGCCGCGACGCCGCGTCCGACCTGGGCCTGTCGGTGGCGCAGATGGCCAACGCGCTGCGCATCCTCGTGGCCGGGCAGACCGTGGGCAACTGGCGCGCGCCCGACGACCAGACCTACGACGTGAACGTGCGCCTGGCGCCCGAGGTGCGCAGCACGCCGCAAGACCTTGAGCGCCTGCCCTTTGCCCTCACCATGGCCGATGGCGCCAGCCGCATCGTGCGGCTGAGCCAGGTGGCCAGCGTGCGCGAGACCACGGGCCCCAACCAGATCAACCGGCGCGACCTCACGCGCGAGGTGGCCATCAACGCCAATGCCTACCACCGGTCCACGGGCGACATCTCGAACGACATCAAAAAAGCGCTCGACACCGTGGCCTTCCCGCCCGGCTACCGCTACCAGTTCGGCGGCTCGACCAAGAACATGGCCGAGGCCTTCGGCTACGCCCTCTCGGCCCTGGTGCTGGCCATCGTGTTCATCTACATGATCCTGGCGAGCCAGTTCAAGAGCTTCCTGCAGCCCCTGGCGCTGATGACGGCGCTGCCGCTGACGCTGATTGGCGTGGTGCTGGCACTCCTGATGTTCGGCTCGGCGCTGTCCATGTTCTCGGTCATCGGCGTGGTCATGCTCATGGGCCTGGTCACCAAGAACGCCATCTTGCTGGTCGACTTTGCCATCCGCGCGCGCGCGGACCACGTGGGCGACGATGGGCAGCCGGTGGCGGGCCTGGCGCGCAACGAAGCCCTGCTGCTGGCCGCGCGCGTGCGCCTGCGGCCCATCCTCATGACCACGCTGGCAATGATCTTTGGCATGGTGCCGCTGGCCTTTGCACTCAGCGAAGGTTCGGAGCAGCGCGCTCCCATGGGCCAGGCCGTGATTGGCGGCGTCATTACGTCGTCGCTGCTCACGCTCGTGGTCGTGCCCGTCGTGTACTGCTACATGGACGACCTGGCGCGCTGGGCGCGCCGCCGCCTGGGCGGCGCGGCCCATCCTAGAATCAAGGGTTTGTCCTGACCCGCCCGCTTTCCGGAGATTTCCCATGACCTTGCCCCTGAACTCGTCGTTTTTGTACCCCCACGATCCCATCTCGCAGGCCCGCTACAACATGATCGAGCAGCAGATCCGGCCCTGGAATGTGTACGACGCCGACGTGCTTTCGCTGCTGGCCCATGTGCGCCGCGAAGACTTCGTGCCCGCGGCCTACCGCAGCTTGGCCTTCATGGACATGGAAATCCCGCTGCGTGGCGAACCCGAAGAGGCGCTGCGCGGCGGCCAATGCATGCTCTCGCCCAAGGTCGAGGCGCGCCTGCTGAACGACCTGAAGGTGCAAAAACATGAGCGCGTGCTCGAGATCGGCGCTGGCTCGGGCTTCATGGCCGCGCTGCTGGCGCACTGCGCCGACCAGGTCGTATCGCTCGAAATCGTGCCCGAGCTGGCCGACATGGCACGCGAGAACCTGCAGCGCGCCGGCATCGCCAATGCCGCTGTGCGCCTGGGCGACGGTGCGCGCGACGCCGTGCCTGACGGTCCCTTCGACGTGATCGTGCTCAGCGGCTCGGTGGCTGCCGTGCCGCCCGAACTGCTGGCCCTGCTGCGCGACGGCGGCCGCCTGGCCGCGATCGTCGGGCAAGAGCCCGTGATGCGCGCCACCTTCGTGCGCCGCAGCGGCGAGCGCTTTGAAACCACGCGGCCCTGGGACACCAACGCAGCGCGCCTGGTGCATTTCCCCGAGCCCTCGAGCTTCAAGTTCTGAGACAGGCAGCACCCATGATTGCCCATATCCGCCCGACCCAGCTGCAAGACTGGCTGGCCGATGCCGAGCCCGACACGCTGCCCCTGCTGCTCGATGTGCGCGAGCCCTGGGAGCTGCAAACCGCCAGCGTGCGCTGCGCCGGCCTGGAGGTCCTCGCCATTCCCATGGGCAGCATTGCCCAGCAGCTCGCCACGCTCGACCCGCAGCGCCCGGTCGCCTGTCTGTGCCACCACGGCGCGCGCAGCCTGCGCGTGGCGGCGTTTCTGGAACACAACGGTTTTGACCGGGTGGCCAACATCACCGGCGGCATCGACGCGTGGTCGCGCGAGCTCGATCCCTCGGTTCCGCTGTACTGAGCCGCATCCTTTTCTTGCCTTCCCTTTGCGCAGCTTTCCCCCCAAGGACACCTCCATGCACCTGCTCCGGCACCTTCCACTGACCCTGGCGCTGGGCGCTGCTCTTGCTGCCCCCGCCCAGGCCCAAAGCCTCCTGCAGCTGCTGGAGTCGGCGCGCGGCTACGACGCGCCGTGGCAGTCGGCCAAGGCGCAGCTCGATGCGTCGGTGAGCCGCGCCGCGCAGGCGCGCGCCGGCCTGCTGCCCAGTGCCGCACTGTCCGCCGGTGTGACGCGCGCCCAGACCGAGATCAATCCGCGCGCCATGAGCTTGGGGATGACCACGCAGAATGCCGGCATCAACGCCACGCAGCCGCTGTACCGGCCCGCCAACCGCATCACACTGCAGCAGGGCCTGCGCGGCATCGACGTGGCGCAGGCGCAGCTCGACGCCGTCACGCAAGACCTGCTGGTGCGCGTGAGCCAGGGCTACTTCGATGTGCTGGCGGCGCAAGACACGCTCACGTTCGTGCAGGCGCAAAAGGCCGCCGTGTCCGAACAGTTGGCCGCCGCCAAGCGCAACTTCGAGGTGGGCACGTCGACCATCACCGACACGCGCGAGGCCCAGGCGCGCTATGACCTCGTCATCGCCCAGGAAATCGCGGCCGAGAACGACCTGCGCGTGAAGAAGCTCGCTCTCGACCAACTGGTAGGCCAGAGCGGCACCGCGCCGCTGCCCCTGGCACAGCCGCTGCCCCTGCCTGCTCTGCAGCCCAGCGACGTGGGCACCTGGGTGCAGCAGGCAGTGGACGCCCAGCCGCTGGTGCGCCAGGCCGCCATTGCGCTCGACGTCGCGCGCCTCGAAACGAAGAAAGCCGAAACCGGCCACCTGCCCACCGTGGACCTGCAGGCCGGCTATAACGTGCAGCGCACGCCCAATGGCACGCTCACCCTGCCCGGCGTCAACAGCCGAACCAACAGCACCAGCGTTGGCGTTGCGCTGAACCTTCCGCTGTTTGCCGGCTTTGCAGTGCAAAACCGCGTCAAGGAAACGCTGGCGCTCGAAGAAAAGGCCCGCGCCGATCTGGAAGACCTGCGCCGCACCGTCGCGCAGAACACCCGCGCCGCGTTCTTCGGTGTGCAGTCGGGCGAGAGCCAGGTCAAAGCGCTGGAAGCGGCCGAACAGTCCAGCCAAAGCGCGCTGGACGCCAACAAGCTGGGCTACCAGGTCGGCGTGCGCATCAACATCGACGTGCTCAACGCGCAAAGCCAGCTCTACCAGACCAAGCGCGACCTGGCGCAGGCGCGCTACAACGTGCTGCTGGGCACGCTCAAGCTGCGCCAGTCGGCCGGCATCTTGCAGGAAGGCGACCTGCAGGCCATCGAGGCACTTTTGGTCAAAAACACGCCGTAACGCTTACCCAGCATGCCCCACAAGCTATTGAATCAATAGCGCGTGGCCCTTTTGCTGTGCACTGGCCGTGGTGCCGCTCAGCCGGCGGGCGCAGGCTGCGGGTGGGCATGCAGCAACGTATCGATGGCCAACGCCGAGTGGGCATAGGCCGCACCAGCGCGCATTTCGGCAGCCACCCAGATCGCTTCCATGATTTCCTGCTCGGTGGCGCCCGCCTTCAGCGCCGCCTGCGTGTGGCCGCGAATGCAGTACGGGCACTGGGTGACATGGGCCACCGCCACGGCAATCAACTGCTTGGCCTTGCCCGGCAGCGCGCCGTCGGCGAACACGCTGGCGCTGAAGGCCTGGAAGGCGGCGAGCGGCTGGGGCGCCAACTCGCGGCGCTTGCGCGCCACTTCCGCGCCGGCATGGGGATAGAGAGGTTCGTCCATTGGAAGACTCCTTGCAGGGGGAAAAACGGAACGGTCGCGCACCCAGCGGCTCAATGCCGTGCACCGCTGGCGTGCTCGCCACGCGGCCGGTAGCTTCCGGCCTGCACGCCAAACGGCACGGCCAGCCGGTTCCAGCCGTTGATGGCAACGATGGCGAGCGTCAGGTCCACCAGGGCTTTTTCCTCAAACTGGCTGCGCACTTCGTCGTATACGGCATCCGGAACGCCGTGTCCGGCCAGCTGCGTCACGGCCTCGGCCCAAGCCAGCGCAGCGCGCTCGCGTTCCGAATACAAGCCCGTTTCGCGCCATGCCGCCAGCAGGTACAGGCGCTGCTCCGTCTCGCCGGCGGCGCGCGCGTCCTGGGTGTGCATATCCAGGCAATACGCACAGCCGTTGATCTGCGAGACGCGCGTCTTCACCAGCTCCAGTAGTGCCGGCTCCAGCCCCGACTGGCGCACATATTTCTCCAATCCGAGCATGGCTTGGAAGGCACCGGGCGCGGCTTTTTGGTAGTTGATTCGTTGTTTCATCGGGATCTCCTGAAAACTGTCTGCGGCGTGGCGCCCTTCCCGCTCAGGGCGGCGGCGCGCGCGATGGGCCACTGGACGGCGCCAGCAGCAGCGCCCGCACCACCACCGCGTTGTTGTGCGCCTCGTCGTGCGCGCCGTACACCAGCGTCAGCGGCCCTTTGCGCGCCAGCGTGCGCAGGGCGTCGACCTGCCCGGCGTGGGGCTGCAACTCGGCGGTGTAGCGCCGCTGGAACTCCGCCCAGCGCGCCGGGTCGTGGCCAAACCACTGGCGCAGCTCGGTGCTCGGGGCCAGCTCCTTGCTCCACTGGTCCAGCGCCAGGGCCTCTTTCTTGACGCCGCGCGGCCACAGCCGGTCGATCAGGATGCGCATGCCGTCTTCGGGCGCCGGCGGCTCGTAGGCGCGCTTGATCCGTACATGGCTGGCGGGAATACGGGCACTCATGGCAGCGCCTTTTCGGCCGCCGCAGCGTGGTGGGCCGCCAGGGTGCGTTCGAGCGCCACCTCGGCGCGCAGGCCCGCCAGGTCGCGGTGGACCGTGGCCACCGCCAGGGTGCGACCGCCGCGCCGGTAGGTGACGGTGCAGTCCCGCGCGTCCAGGTCGCCGTCGATGGCGGCTTCGTCAAAACGCTCGGCGTGGCCCACATAGGCCAGGCCAAAGTCGTATTGCTCGGTCCAGAAAAACGGCACGGCGTCGTAGCGCTCGCGCCGCCCCAGCAGGTTGCGCGCGGCGGTCTGGCCCTGGCGCCCGGCCACCACCCAGTGCTCGACGCGGATGCGCTCGCCGCTCAGGGCGTCGGGCCAGCGCACGATGTCGCCCGCGGCAAAAATGCCCCGCACGCTGGTCTGCAAATAGTCATCGACCAGCACACCGTGGTCGACGGCAAGGCCCGCCTGCTCGGCCAGATCCAGTGCCGGGCGTACGCCAATGCCGACCACCACCAGGTCGGCGGCCAGCTTATCGCCGTTGCCCAAGAGCACTTCATTCGCACCGATGCGCGCCGGCTCGGAGCCCAGATGGAACACCACACCGTGCTGCTCGTGCAGGGCCTGCAGGTAGCGGCCCACCTGCGGCCCCAGCACCTTCTCCATCAAACAGGTTTCGCGCCCCACTACGTGCACTTCTATGTTGCGCGCGCGCAGCGACGCGGCCACCTCCAGGCCGATGAAGCTGGCACCAATCACCACGGCGCGCTGCGCGTTCTGGGCCGCAGTGGCCAGCGTCTCGCCGTCGGCCTGCGTGCGCAGGCAGTGGACATGCGGCAGCTCGGCGCCGGGAATGGACAGCCGCACCGGCTCGGCACCGGTCGCCAGCAGCAGCGCGCCATACGCCACCCGGCTGCCATCGCCGAGCAGCAAATGGCGCTGCGCCACGTCGATGCGCGCCACGCGCGTGCCCAGGCGCAGGTCGATGTCGTGCTCCCGGTAGAAGCCGGCCGAGCGCAGTGGCAGCCACTCGGCCGGCGCCGTGCCGGCAAGGTAATTCTTGGACAGATTGGGCCGATCGCAGGGCAGCGCCGCGTCGGCGCTGAGCAGCGTGACAGGGCCGGCATAGCCTTCGCTGCGCAGCGTTTCGGCGGCCGCGTGGCCGGCCGCGCCACCGCCGACGATCACGATGGACGGGGGCAGACCCCGATGGGCGGGCAGCTGGCGCGTGGGCGCGGGCAGGCGCTTGCCGGTCACATAGGCCTTGCCCTCGCGCAGCTCCACCGGCCAGCACGCGATGCCGTCCAGCGCTGGCGCGCGCAGCGCCTCGCCTGTGCGCAGGCTGAAGGCCGCGTGGTGCCACGGGCAGCGCACCGTCTCGCCCACCAGCAGGCCCTCGGCCAAAGGCCCGCCATAGTGCGTGCACGTGGCGCCCACGGCAAACACTTCATCACCCCGGCGCACCAGGAGCACGGCCTCCCCGTGGGCATGTCCCAGCAGCCTGTCGTTGGGCGGAATGCGCTCCAGGGCAACGCCCTGGGCGAAGTCGTCGCCCGGCAAGGGGGGGTCGGTATCACTCATGGCACGCTCCTGTGAGAGACGCGGCGCCGCACCCTGCCGGCGGTCCTGCCGCACAGCACTCCACGCGCAAAGGGGGGCGCCGGCACCGCACGCACCACCCGCACAGGGCTACAGCCTACGCCGGCCGCGCCAAAGTGTCACGCAACAGGAACATTTACCGCAGGTCTCAAACGGCATGCTGCAGCGCGCGCGCCAGGTCGGCGATCAGGTCGTCGGGGTGCTCGATGCCCACGCTCAGGCGGATGAAGCCCTCGCTGATGCCATGGGCCGCGCGCAGCTCGGCACCGAGCGCGCTGTGCGTGGTCGACGCGGGGTGGCAGGCCAGGCTGTCCACATCGCCCAAGGACACGGCCTGCGCAAACAGCTGCAGCGCGTCGAGCACGGCGGCGGCCGCCGCGCGCTCGTTGCGCGCCAGCTCGAAGCCCACCATGCCGCCAAACCCGCCCTGCAGCAGGCGCTGCGCCAGCGCATGCTGCGGGTGGGTGGGCAGGCCGGGGTAGTGCACGGCGCGCACGGTCGGGTGCGCCGCCAGAAAATCGGCCACTGCGGCCGCCCCCGCGCAGTGCGCCGCCATGCGCAGCGGCAGCGTCTTGATGCCGCGCAGGAACAGGAAAGCCTCCTGTGGCGCGAGGTTGCCGCCCACGTGCGCCAGGCCGGTCTTGCGCACGGCGGCGACCAGCGGGCCTGCCCCCGCGACCACGCCGCCCGTGGCGTCGCCGTGGCCGCCCAGGTACTTGGTCATGGAGTGCAGCACCAGGTCGATGCCGAGTTCGAGCGGGCGCAGCAGGCAGGGCGTGCAAAAGGTGTTGTCGGCCACCGTGGTCAGGCCGCGTGCGCGCGCCAGGGCCACCACCTCGGCCAGGTCGTGCAGGCGCAGGTCGGGGTTGGTCAGCGTTTCGACCCACACCAGGCGCGTGGCCGGGGTGAGGCTGGCGGCCAGGCCCTGCTGGGTGGCATCGACCGCGCGGATGCCCCAGCGCTTGCCCATCGACCGGAAGAGCGCCTCGGTGCCGCCATACAGCGGCCCGAGAAAGGCGATCTCGTCGCCCGGGCTCAACAGGCCCAGCAGCACCGCCGACGTGGCCGCGGTGCCGCTGGCGAACGCCACCGCCGCGGGCGCCCCTTCGAGGTCGGCCACCTTGGCCTCCAGCGCCGCCACCGTGGGGTTGCCGAAGCGGCTGTAGCGGTAGCCCTCGGCCGTCCCCGCAAACAGCGCGGCGCCCTGCGCCAACGTGCCGTAGTCGAACGCCGTGCTTTGCGTGATGGGCGTGGTGATGGCCCCGCTGTGGGGGTCGGGGTGCTGGCCGGCGTGGACGGCGCGCGTGCGCAGGTGGGTCATGGCAGAACTCCTGGTGGGGCGCTGGCTGCGGGCGCCATAACTACTTAATTGATAGCACCCAACGCTTTCCTGGCAAGCGTTTATAGCCTATTTTCCTCTATCGCACGCCAGCGGTCTCTTCTTCCTGGCCCGCCAGCACCACGCGGTTGCGGCCGGTGTGCTTGGCCCGGTACAGCGCCTGGTCTGCCGCCTTGAGCACCTGCGCCGCCTCGCCCACGTGCAGCGGCCACTGCGCCACGCCTAGCGAGATGGTGATCTGGCCCACGGGCAGGATGGACGTGCGCTCCACCAGCTGGCGCAGCCGCTGCGCCACCTGCTCGGCCGCCGCGGGCGCCACGTCGGGCAGCAGCATCACGAACTCTTCGCCGCCCAGCCGGCACAGCACGTCCTGCTCGCGCGAGCAGCTGCGCATCAGCTCGGCCAGGCGCTGCAGCACCAGGTCGCCGGCATCGTGCCCATGGATGTCGTTGACCTGCTTGAAATGGTCGACATCGAGGGCCACAGCGGCAAACGGCCGTTGCTCGGCCTGCCACAGCGCCAGCGACAGGTCCAGGCCCCGGCGGTTGTCCAGGCCGGTCAGCGGGTCGGTGCGCACGTCGCGGTGCAGCTTGCCGATCTTCTGGTGCAGCAGGTTGACCCCCACCAGCATGGCCCGCCGCAGTTCCGAGGTCTCGAAATACCACGAGCGCACGTGGCGCAGACTGTCTGCCGTGCCTGCACGGTCCATGTGGCGCGCCCCGTCCGCCAGCTGCCACAGCGGCCGGGCGATCAGCCAGGCCGACCACCAGATCAGGCCCATCAGCACGGCCGCCAGCGGCAGCGTCTTGTAGAGCACGCCCTGCATCAGCCCATCGAGCGCCGACAGCGCGGACGCGACGGGGCGCTGCGCCACCACGCCCCAGCCGGCCGTCGCAACGGGGGCATAGCCGGCCAGCATGTCGACCCCCAGGCTGTTGACCACACGCTGCTCTCCGGGCTCGCTGCGCAGAACGGCGTCGATGACCGCGTTGCCGGCCACCTGTTGCCCCAGGCGCGCCGCGTCGGGGTGGTAGATCAAGCGCCGGCTGTGGTCGACGACGTACAGGTAGGAGCCGTCGCGGTAGTAATGCTCGCCCAGCAGGCTGTGCAGGATGCTGGTTTGCTTGAGGTAGATGCTGCCGCCCACCAAGCCGTGGTAGCGCCCGGCGCGGTCGATGACCGGGTGGGAGATGAACACCAGCAGGTTGCCGGTCTGCGCCAGGTAGGGCAGGCTGACAGTGGGGCTGCGCACGCGCAGCGCTTCCTCGATGCCGGGGGAGTGCAGCTGGCGGCCCTTGAGCTGCAGCGTTTCGGGAGAGGTCGCGCGCACCCAGCCGCCGTCGTCCGCGAACAGCACCGAATTGAAGCTGTTCGTCTGCAGGCGCAGGCGCTCGGCCTCGTCCGCCAACAGGCCCTCGTCGCCAAACCGCTCGGCCACCACGCCGGCGCTGTAGGCCAGCTGCTGCTGGGCAGACTGCAGAAAGCCCTCGACCGAGTCCGCCAGCTTGCGCGCATAGACGCGGTTGCTCTCGAGCGCGTTGTCGATCAGCTGCTGGCGCTGCACGGTGTAGCTCGCATACAGGCCGTTGGCCAGGGTCAGGGCCGCGCTGACGGTGGCCAGCAGCAGGATCAGGCTGCGCAGGTGGATGCGGAACAGGGGGGCACGGGTCATGGATGGCGTGGCCGCGCGGGAGCGGCCGCAGTCAGGCAAAGGCGTTCATTCTCGCCCGGACGTGGCGGGCGGGCGGGCCCTTTGGAACGTGTTTACGATTTATCGGTGGCTGCAGCGGCCAGCAGGGCTGCCACGGCCGCCGCCGTGGCCTGGGCGGCGCCGCGGTGGGTGCGCGCAAAGCCTGCGGCCTGGGCACGGGCACGGTCCAGGCGCGGCGCATCGAGCGCCAGCGCGCAGGCCGCTTCCACGCCCTGCCCCAGGTCGGCCACGCGTTCGGCGGCGCCGGCCGCGCAGGCCAGCTCGGCCGCCTCGGCAAAGTTGAAGGTGTGCGGCCCCAGCACCACGGGACAGGCGCAGGCGGCGGCCTCGATCAGGTTTTGCCCGCCCAGCGGCGCAAAGCTGCCGCCCAGCAGCGCCACATCGGCCAGGCCGTAGTAGAGCGCCATCTCGCCCAGCGAGTCGCCCAGCCAGACATCGGCGCCCTCGGGCTGCGTAGCCCAGTGGCTGCGGCGCGAGACGACCAGGCCCGCGTCGCGCAGCAGCTGGGCCACGGTGTCAAAGCGCTGCGGGTGGCGCGGCACGATCAGCCACTGCACGGCGGCAGAGGACAGCCGTGCTTCGCTATCGATAGCTGCACACGCTGGTGCAGACTGGGCCAGAGCCCGTTTTGGCTGAATTTCTTCCAGCCACATCGCTTCTTCGCCCTCGCGGCTGCTGGCCAGCAGCACGACGGGGCGTGGCGACTGCGCGCGCCACTGCCGGCCCTGGGCCAGCTGGGCGGCATCGGGCACGACGTCGAACTTAAGGTTGCCGAACACGCCCTGCACCGACGCGCCGAGGCTGCGCAGGCGCGCGGCATCGGCCTCGGTCTGCGCCCAGACGGCGGCCAGCGCGGCATAGGCGGGGCGCGCCAGCCAGGCCATGCGCCGGGCCTGGCGCAGCGATTTGTCGCTGAGCCGCGCATTGGCCAGCACCAGCGGGATGCCACGCCGCCGGCAGCCTGCCACCAGGTTGGGCCAGACCTCGGTTTCCATCAGGATGCCGATGGCCGGGCGGAACTGGCGCAGAAAGCGTGCCACGGCCGCGGGCGTATCCCAGGGCTGCCAGACCTGCAGGTCGCCGGGATGCAGCAGCTTTTCGCCCTCGGCGCGGCCGGTGGCGGTGCCGTGCGTGAGCAGCAAGCGCATGCCGGGCCGCTGCCGGCGCAACTCGGCCAGCAGGATCGCGGCAGCGCGCGTCTCGCCCAGCGAGACGGCGTGGATCCAGACCAGGCGGGCGTCCGGGTCGCTGCTGCCCCCGGGCGCCAGGCTGTCGAGCTGCGGCGGGTAGCGGCCAAAGCGCTCCCCGACATGGCGGGCGTAGCCGGGCTCGGCCACGGCGCGGCGGCGCAGCTTGCGCCGCAGCAGCGGCTGGGCGGCCCAGGCAAGGGCCGAATACAGCCAGCGTGCGGCGTGGGCCATGGAAATGCGTGCTCAGTGCGCCGCGCCGCCGACCTCGGCGCCGGGCTTGACGCGGTGCAGCAGCGCGAGCATGTCGGCACGGATGCGCTCCAGCGCCTCGGGCGTGTGGCCCTCGAAGCGCAGCACCAGCACGGGCGTGGTGTTGCTGGCGCGGATCAGGCCGAAGCCGTCGGGCCAGTCCACGCGCAGGCCGTCGATGGTGCTGATCTGCGCGGGCGCGGCCAAGGCGGCGGGGGCCAGCGCCTGCAGCGCGTCGCTCAGGCGGTGCGGCTCGCCCTCGGCGCAGGCGACGTTGAGTTCGGGCGTCGAAAAGCTCGTCGGCAAGCCGTTGAGCACGGCGCTGGGGTCGGCCGAGCGGCTCAGGATTTCGAGCAGGCGGGCGCCGGCATAGGTGCCGTCGTCAAACCCGTACCAGCGCTCCTTGAAGAAGATGTGGCCGCTCATCTCGCCGCCCAGGGGCGAGTCGAGCTCCTTCATGCGCGCCTTGATCAGCGAATGCCCGGTCTTGTACATCACGGGCACGCCGCCGGCCTGGCGAATCGCGGGCGCCAGGCGCTGGGTGCACTTGACGTCGAACAGGATCTGGCCGCCGGGCACGCGCGCGAGCACGTCCTGCGCGAACAGCATCATCTGCCGGTCGGGGAAAATGTTGCTGCCGTCCTTGGTGACGATGCCGAGGCGGTCGCCGTCGCCATCGAAGGCCAAGCCCAGTTCGGCGTCGCTGCTGTGCAGGGCCTGGACCAGGTCGCGCAGGTTCTCGGGCTTGCTCGGGTCGGGGTGGTGGTTGGGGAAGTTGCCGTCGACCTCGGAAAACAGCTCGACCACCTCGCAGCCGAGCGCGCGGAAGATGTCCGGCGCCGAGGCGCCGGCAATGCCGTTGCCGCTATCGATGACGATCTTCATCGGGCGGGCCAGCGCAATGTCGCCGACGATGCGCGCGCGGTAGGCGGGCAGCACATCGGCCTCGCGCAGGCAGCCGCCGGCGGCCAGCTGCCAGGTCTCGTTCTCCATGGTGCGGCGCAGCGCCTGGATCTCGTCGCCAAAGATGGCGCGGCCGTTGAGCACCATCTTGAAGCCGTTGTAGTCCTTGGGGTTGTGGCTGCCCGTGACCTGGATGCCGCTGGCGCACAGCGTGCTGGCGGCGAAGTACAGCATGGGCGTGGTGCAGCGGCCGATGTCGATCACGTCCAGCCCGGTTTCTGCCAGCCCGAGCATCAGCGCCCGCGCCAGGGCCGGGCCGGACAACCGGCCATCGCGCCCCACGGCGACCGTGGTCTGGCCCTCGGCGCGCGCTGCCGTGCCAAAGGCCCGGCCCAGCCCGCGCGCGAGGGCTTCGTCCACCGTGGTGGGCACGATGCCACGGATGTCATAGGCCTTGAAGACGGAGGGAGAGGGTTGCACGGGCGGGCCTTCGCAGGAGGTGAAAAATGGGCTGCATTGTAGGCGTCGCCACCGCCGGCTGCGCCCGCGCCACCCTGGCGGCGCGGGCCCTGGCGCATGTCCGAAAACGGCCAGCGGTGGCGCGGCGCCGCCCTATGATGGACTGCCATGCGCACTTCTGCCCTCCCCCCTTCCCCGCTGCCCGACGCCACGGCGGACGAGGGCCGCTACCTGGCCCTGAAAGCCCGCGACGCGCGCTTTGACGGGCGCTTTTTCACCGGTGTCACATCCACCGGCATCTATTGCCGCCCGGTCTGCGCCGTGCGCACGCCCCGGCGCGAGAACTGCCGTTTCTTCACGCTCGCGGCCCAGGCCGAGAGCGCGGGCTTTCGCCCCTGCCTGCGCTGCCGGCCCGAGCTGGCGCCGCAGGCGCTGGTGTGGTCGGTGCAGGACGCCTCGGGCATTCTGGTGCGCCAGGCCGTGCGCCTGCTGGCCAGCCCCGACTTCTGGGGCGCCGCGGCGCCGAGCGAAGGCGCGGTGGCGCGGCTGGCCGCGCGCCTGGGGGTCAGCGACCGCCACCTGCGCCGCATTTTCGAGGCCACGCTGGGCGTCTCGCCGCTGCAGTACCTGCAGACCCAGCGCCTGCTGGCGGCCAAGCAGCTGCTGGCCGACACGGCCCTGCCGATCACGCAGGTGGCGCTGGCCAGCGGCTTTGCGAGCGTGCGGCGCTTCAATGCCGCCTTTGCCACGCACTACGGCATTAGCCCCACCGCCGTGCGCCGCGCCGGCACCGCGCGCGCGGGCGACGAGGGCGCCCTGGTGCGCCTGGGCTATCGCCCGCCCTTGGATGCCGCGGCGCTGCTGGCCTTCTTCGCGCAGCGGCAGATCGCGGGCATGGAATGGGTCGAACCCGGCGAGGCCCTGGTGCTGCGCCGCACGGTGCGGATCGCGCATGCGGGCACGGTGGCCACCGGGTGGCTGAACGCACAGTTCGAACCGGCGCGCCACCGCCTGGTGCTGCAGACCAGCGACAGCCTGCACCCGGTGCTGCCGCTGGTGATTGCGCGCGTGCGCGCCTTGCTCGACCTGGACGCCGACCCCGAGGCCATCAACGCCACGCTGCATGCGCACTTTCCGCACGGCGATGGCCTGCGCGTGCCGGGCGCGTTCGATGGCTTCGAACTGGCGGTGCGCGCCGTGCTGGGCCAGCAGATCACCGTGGCGGCGGCGCGCACGCTGGCGCAGCGCCTGGTCGAGCGGTTTGGCGCGCCACTCGCCACGCCGTGGGCGCAGCTCACCCGGCTGTTCCCGGCCCCCGCCGTGCTGGCAGAAGCCGATGGCGATGCGCTTGGGCAATTGGGCATCGTGCGCCAGCGCCAGGCGGCCATCGTGGCGCTGGCCCGCGCCGTCGGCAGCGGCCAGCTTCAGCTGCACAGCAGCGCCGACGTGGGCGCCACCACGGCGCAGCTCTGCCAGCTTCCCGGCATTGGCGACTGGACCGCGCAGTACATCGCGATGCGCGCACTGCGCTGGCCCGACGCCTTCCCGAGCGGCGACGTGGCGCTGCACAAGGCGCTCGCGGTGCAGGGGGAAAAAAGCCCGGCGCGCGCTGCCGCCGAAGCATCGCTGGCCTGGCAACCGTGGCGCAGCTACGCCGTCATCCGCGCCTGGGCGGGCAGCCAAGGGCCCGCGCAGGGAACCGTGAAACTATCAAATCAATAGCTATCAGCGCTTACCCCATAAGCGCCAGAGCACGATTTGTCATTTAATCGAGACCACCATGCAATTCCATCCATCCACCGTGCAGACGCGCACACCCTCGCCGCTGGGCGACATCCGCCTGGCTGCCTCGCCGCTGGGCCTGGTCGGCCTGTGGTTTGACGGCCAGCGCCACCTTCCCGCCCAGCTCGACGGCCCGCAGGCCTGGCCGCAGGATGACCAGCACCCGGTGCTGCAGGCGGCGGTGCAGCAAATCCACGCCTACCTGCGCGGCGAGCGCACGCAGTTCGACCTGCCGCTCGACATCGCCGGCGGCACGCCGTTCCAGCAAACGGTGTGGCGCGCGCTGCTCGGCATTGCGCGCGGCCAGACCCTCAGCTACGCCGCGCTGGGCGCGCAGATCGGTTGCCCCACGGCCGTGCGCGCCGTGGGCACGGCCGTGGGACGCAACCCGCTGAGCGTGGTCGTGCCCTGCCACCGCGTGCTGGGCAAGGACGGCAGCCTGACCGGCTACGCCGGGGGCCTGGAGCGCAAGAGCGCCCTGCTGAGGCTCGAAGGCGCTCTCCTTTCGGCCCCCGAGGTGCCAGCATGAACGTGCCGGCCACCAAGCCGGCGTCGGCCTGGCTGGGCGAGTTCGTCTTGCTCTCGTCTCTGTGGGGCGCGTCCTTTCTGTTCATGCGCCTGGGTGCGGCGGAGTTCGGCGCGCTGCCCACGGCCGGCCTGCGCGTGGCCCTGGCCACGGTGTTCCTGTGGCCCATCCTGGTGCACCAGGGCCAATGGCCGGCGTTGCGCGCGCACTGGAAGGCCATCCTGCTGGCCGGGCTGATCAACTCGGCGATTCCGTTCGCGCTGTTTGCCTGGGCCGTGTTGCACATTACCACCGGGCTCACCTCCATCCTGAACGCCACGGTGCCGCTGTTCGGCGCGCTCGTGGCCTGGGTGTGGCTGGGCGACCGCATCAACCGCCTGCGCTGGCTGGGCCTGGCCCTGGGTTTCATCGGCGTGGCCCTGCTGGCCTGGCGCGCTCCCGGGGGCGCGGGCTTCAAGTCGGACAGCGCGCTGTGGGCCATGGCGGCCTGCCTGCTGGCGGCCGCCTGCTACGCCGTGGCAGCGAGCTACGCCCGGCGCTACCTCACCGGCATTCCCCCGCTGGCCACGGCCACCGGCAGCCAGCTCGGCGCCGCGCTGGGCCTGGCGCTGCCCACGCTGTGGCTCTGGCCCGCCACGACGCCGGGACTCCGCGCCTGGGGCGCGATCGTGGCGATCGCCGTGCTGTGCACCGGCATTGCCTACATCCTGTACTTTCGCCTGATCGCCAACGCCGGCCCCAGCCGCGCGCTGGCCGTGACCTTCCTGGCGCCGGTGTTCGCAGTGTTCTATGGCGCGGTCTTCCTGGGCGAGACCATTACGCCCTGGATGCTGGGCTGTGGCCTGGTGATCGTCTGCGGAACCATGTTGTCAACCGGACTTATCAGGACACGCGCCGTGGCGAAGCCGGTGCTGGAACGGCCTTAAGAACGTGTTTACGGTTTATCCAAGGCCGCACAAACGCCTTTTCGGGAGGGGATGCAAGGCGCAGTGCGCAGTCCATAGCCCGGCTACGGGCAAGTGCTGCAACGCCGCAGACCACCCGAAAAGGCATTTGCCCTGCGGGTTGGGGCGCAATCGGGCGATTTCTTTGGCCCGCTGCTGGCATGGGAATGGGCGCATGCGGCGCAACGTGCCTGCGAACTCATCCCGATTGCGCCCCAACGCGGCCTCGGATAAACCGTAAACACGTTCTACACTCGCCCGATGGTTTTTACGCCGTTTACCATTTTTCTCCGCAGGCCGCGCGCCTGCGGTTTTTTGCTTTTGGACCACCCCACCATCCCCCCTGCACCGGGCAGCAACGCCTTTCGGGACACCGGCCGGAGCGCTGTCCGTGGCGCTTAGCGTTGCCCTGGCCATCGGGCTGCTGGCGCTGTTGGCACTGGCGCTCAGCGCGCTGCCCGTCCCTGCGCTGCTGCACGCGTCCGTGCGCACCCGCCTGGCCATCGGCCTGACGACGGGGCTGGTCACCACCGCCAACATGGTGCTGCCCGCGCTGCACGGCGTGATGGGCCCGGTGACTGCGCCTCCGGTGGGCTCCGCCATCGCAATGCTGGTGTTCGGTCCGGTGGCGGGCCTGGCGAGCGCGGCCACGGTGCTGCTGTTCCACTGCGCGCTGTACCCCGCTACTTGGACGACAGGCTTTGCGATCCTGGCGGCCACCGCACTGGTGGCCTTCGGGTCGCACCGGTTGCGCGCGCGCCACGGCCCCCTGCTGGCCCTGGGGGCGCTGGCTGCCGCGCTGCCCCTGGCGTTGCAGGCCGGCATCGAGATCGGCGCTGGCACCACGGCCATGGCCGGCGCGCTGTCCTGGCTCGAGGGCGTACCCTGGCGCTTTGCCGCTGCCGTGCTGGTGCTGGGCGGCGGCGTGGAACTCGTGCTCAGCCGCGCCCAGACGGTGCAGGCACTGCAGCGTGCGCACCACGCGCTGCAGCGCAGCGAACAGGAGACACTGCTCACTCTCGAAGCCGCCCGCGGCGGCCGCTGGGAATGGAACGTCGAAGCGCAGACGCTCACCTGCCACGGCCGCTTTTATGACGCGTTCGACGTGCACCGCGGCGGCGCCAGCGGCCAGGCCGCGCGCTGGGATGCGCTGCGCCACCCCGAGGATGCCGCGCGCATGGCCGGTGACCTGCAGCGCAGCCGGGCGGGACTGGAAGACGCTTTCAGTGCGGAATTCCGTTTGCGCGACACCCACGGCCGCTGGCGTTGGCTGGTCTCGCGGGGCGCCATCGCCGAGCGCGATGCGCAAGGCCGCGCCCTGCGGCTCATCGGCATGGCCATCGACGTGACGGACTACCGCGACCTCGAGAGCGCGCTGCACACCTCGCAGGCCAAGTACACGGCCGTGTACGAGACCATGCCCGACGCGGCCGGCATCATGCGCGTTGCCGACGGCCATTACCTGGAAGTCAACCCCGCGTTCTGCCAGCTGCTCGGCCACCCGCGCGAGCAGGTGGTGGGCCGCACCGCACAGCAGCTGGGCATCTGGGCCACCGAGCAAGAGGGCCCGAAGCTGCTGCAGGCGCTGCAGCGCGATGGCAAGGTCGAGCGCCTGCCCCTGGTCGCGCAACGCCGCGGCGTGCGCATTCCGGGCCTCATGTCGGCGCAGTCGGTGCACCTCAACGACGAGGACTGCGTGGCGTTCGCGTTTCGCGACATGACCGAGGAAACCCGCATCCACGACACCCTGCTGTCGCGCAACAGCCTGCTGCAGCAGGCCGGGCGCCTGGCGCGGCTGGGCGCCTGGGACGACGTGCGCGGCCAGGGCATCGCCTACTGGTCGGACGTCTGCTACGACATCCACGGCCTGCCCCCGGGCGCCCCCCTGCCGCGCGACTACATCGCCGAGTACGTGGCGCCGGCCTGGCGCGACGCCCTGCGCGACACGGTCCGCGCCAGCATCCGGCAGAGCTCCGACTGGAGCATGGAAATCGAGATCGTGCGCGCCGACGGCCGCCCGGTCTGGGTGCGCTTGCGCGGCGAGCCCGTGGTCGAAGCCGGCCGCGTGGTGCGCATCCGCGGCGTGATCCTGGATATCGACGAATCCAAGCGTGCCGAACAGCTCCTGCGCCAGTCCGAGGAGCGCTTTGTGCGCATCTTCCAGCTGCTGCCCTACCCCATGGGCCTGACCCGGCGCGGCGACGGCCGCTACGTCGATGTCAATGCCGCATGGGAGCAGGCCCTGGGCTACACCCGCGCCGAAGCCATCGGCCAGTCGGCCATCTCGCTTGGCATCTACACGCCCGAGGGGCGCGCGGCCCTGATCGATGCGGTGCAGGCGAACGGCCGGCTCGAGAGCTACGAAGCGGTCATGACCCTGCGCAGCGGCGAGCAGCGCACGGTGTTGCAGTCGATGCGCGCCACAGAATTCGATGGCGAGCCCTGCTGGCTGTTCGCGCTGCACGACATCACGGAACGCAAGCGCAGCGAAGAGCAGGTGCGCGAGCGCGAGGAACTGCTCTCGCTCACCATCTCGGCGGCCTCGCTGGGCCTGTGGGACTGGAACCTGCAGACCGGCCTGGTCACGGGCGACAGCCGTTGGCGTGCCATGCGCGGCATGAAAGCGGACAGCGAAGCCGGCACACCGCCGGTGTCATGGACTGCCGCAATGGGCTCCTCCGACATCCAGAAAATCACCGCCGAACTGGCGCGGCACACGGCCCACCCGGCCACGCCGTTCGATGCCACCGTGCACATCACGCACCCGCGCGAGGGCGGGCGCTGGGTGCGTGCCCTGGGCAAGATCGTGAACACGGACGCCGCGGGCCAGCCGCTGCGCATGGTGGGCGTGGGCATTGACGTGACCTCGCAGCGCGAACAGGAGGAGCGGCTCCAAAGGCTGGCCCACTACGACGCGCTGACCGGTCTGCCCAACCGCGTGCTGCTGGCGCGCCGCCTCGAAGAGGCCATGGTCCACGCGCGCAGCCGCGGCACGCTGCTGGGTGTGGCCTACCTGGACCTGGACGGCTTCAAGCCCGTGAACGACCGCTTTGGCCACGAGGCCGGCGACCGCCTGCTGGTCGTGGCCGCCGCGCGCCTGACGCGTGCGCTGCGCTCGCTCGACTGCGTCGCGCGCCTGGGCGGCGACGAATTCGTCATCCTTCTGCCCGATCTGGCCGACGGGGCCGCCTGCGAGCGCGCGCTGCGCACCGTCATGCAGAGCATTGCCGCGCCCTACACGCTGGACACCGAGCGCGTCACCGTCACCGCAAGCATCGGCTACACCCTCTACCCGCAGGACGACGCCGATGCCGACGCCCTGCTGCGCCACGCCGACCACGCCATGTACGCGGCCAAGCAGGCCGGGCGAAACCGCTACCACCAGTTCGACGCCGCCCATGAGCGCGCCACGCAGCAGGTGCAGGAGCAGCTGGTGCAGCTGCGCGCGGCCCTGGCCGACGGCGAGTTCACGCTGTTCCTGCAGCCCAAGGTGGACATGCGACTGGGCACGGTGGTGGGGGCGGAGGCGCTGGCGCGCTGGCAACACCCCGAGCGCGGCCTGCTGTCGCCGGCGGCCTTCCTGCCGCTGCTGCACGACTCCGAACTGGAATTCGCCTTCGGCGCCTGGGTGGTGGACGCTGCACTGGCCCTGATCCGAGCCCTGGGCCAGGCCGGCCTGCAGCTTCCGGTGAGCATCAACATCGCGGCGCCCCACCTGCAGCAGAGCGGCTTTGCCGACTGGATGGCACAGCAGCTCGACCGCCATCCCGGGGTGCCGGCCCGGCTGCTCGAGATAGAGATCACCGAGACCGCCGCGCTCTACCACATCGACTCCGTGGCCACCACGCTGCGGGCGCTGCGCGAACTGGGCATCCTCACCTCGCTGGACGACTTCGGCACGGGCTACTCGTCCCTGACCTACCTGCGCCGCCTGCCGCTGAGCATGCTCAAGATCGACCAGAGTTTTGTGCATGGCATGGTGGGCGACGCCGGTGACCTGGCCATCGTGCAGGGCGTGGTGGGCCTGGCGCGCTCGTTTGGCTACCGCGTCATTGCCGAAGGGGTCGAGACCGTCGGCCAGGGCCAGATGCTGCTGGACATGGGCTGCTCGCTGGCGCAGGGCTATGCCGTCGCCCGTCCGATGCCGCTGGCCGACTTCATCGCCTGGGCCGCGCAGTGGCAGTCACCGCCCGAATGGCAGTACCACGGCCTGCCAGAAAAAGCATAAAAAGGCCGCTAACGCCTATCCAGCAAGCGTTAGCAGCTATTGATTTTGAATTTTCGCGCCCGACGGGCGCACTTCCTCAGTCGCCGATCAGCTCGCGCACCTGCTGCAGCGCGGCCGGGTCTTCCATGGTGGTCAGGTCGCCCGGGTCGCGGCGCTCGGCCACGGCCTGCAGGGCGCGGCGCAGCAGCTTGCCGCTGCGCGTCTTGGGCAGGGTGTTCAAGAAATGCACGCGCGCCGGCCGTGCCACGGCGCCCAGTTGCGCATCCACCCGCTGCATCACCTCGCCCTCCAGCTTCAGGCGCGCGGCCGGGTCCTGCAGGCCCGAGGCATCGCGCGGCACGGCGAACGCCATCGCCACCTGGCCCTTGAGGCTGTCGGCCACGCCCACCACGGCCACCTCGGCAATGTTGGGGTGGGACGAGATCGACTCCTCGATCTCGCGCGTGCCCAGGCGGTGGCCGGCCACATTGATCACGTCGTCGGTGCGGCCGAGGATGAAGTAATAGCCATCGGCGTCGCGGATGCCCCAGTCGAAGGTGCTGTAGACCATGCGGCCGGGAATGCTCTTCCAGTAGGTGCTGACAAAGCGCGCGTCGTCGCGCCACACGGTCTGCATGCAGCCCGGCGGCAGCGGCCCCTCGATGGCGACCACCCCTTTCTGGTCGGCACCCGTCAGTTCCTCGCCGCTCACCTCGTCGATCAGTTTGACGTTGTAGCCGTACATGGCCTTGCCGGGGCTGCCAAAGCGCGCGGTCTGCGGCTCGACGCCGTTGGCCAGCGTGAGGATGGGCCAGCCGGTTTCGGTCTGCCAGTAGTTGTCGATGATGGGTACGCCTAAAGCGTCGCTGATCCACTGCGCCGTGGGCTCGTCGAGCGGCTCGCCGGCCAGCCACAGGGCCTTGAGGCTGCTGACGTCGTGCTTCTTGAGCCAGGACGGGTCCTGCTTCTTCAGCACGCGCACCGCCGTGGGCGCCGAGAACATGTGCGTGACCTGGTATTTCTCGACGATGCTCCACCACACGCCCGCGTCGGGCCGCGTCGGCAGCCCCTCGTACAGGACGGTGGCCATGCCGGCGAGCAGCGGGCCGTAGATGATGTAGCTGTGCCCGACGACCCAGCCGATGTCGCTGGTGGCAAAGAACACATCGCCCGCCTTCGCATCAAAGATGTGCTTCATGCTGGCCGCCAGCGCCACAGCGTAGCCGCCGGTGTCGCGCTGCACGCCCTTGGGCTTGCCCGTGGTGCCACTGGTGTAGAGCGTGTAGCTCGGGTGCGCGGACTCGACCCATTCACAGGGCACGGCGGCGTCCAGGTGGCGCGCGCGCAGCGCCGCCCAGTCGTGGTCGCGGCCGGCGCGCATGGCCATGGGCGCGAGCCCCCGATCAACCATGAGTACGGCGGCGGGCTTGTAGCGCGACAGCGCGATCGCCTCGTCCAGCAAGGGCTTGTAGGGCACGACCTTGCCGCCGCGCGAGCCGGCATCGGCACTGACCACCGCCATGGGTTCGGCATCCTCGATGCGCGATGCCAGCGCGCCCGCGGCAAAGCCCCCGAACACCACCGAATGGAGTGCGCCGATGCGCACGCAGGCCAGCATGGCAAAGGCGGCCTCGGCGACCATGGGCATGTAGATGAGCACCCGGTCGCCCTTTTTCACGCCCAGGGCCTGCAGCGCCGCGGCCATGCGCTGCACCTCGGCGTGCAGCTCGGCAAAGCTGTAGCTGCGCTCGGTGTTCGTTTCGGTGGAAATGGCGATCAGCGCTGCCTGGTCGGCGCGCGTGGTCAGATGCCGGTCCACCGCGTTGTGGCACAGGTTGGTGGTGCCGCCCACGAACCAGCGCGCAAACGGGGGCCGGCTGTAGTCGCACACCTGCTCGGCCGGCGTGCGCCACTCGATCAACGCCGCCTGCTCGGCCCAGAAGGCATCGCGCTCGTCGATGGAGCGGCGGTAAAAGTCGGCGAATTTGCGCATGGGTGCTCCTTGGGGCCGGTGTCTGTGCCTGCTGGCAGGCGGATTATGAATTCATAATTATTCAGCACGGCCTTGCGGCAAACTGACGCAGCGACCACCGGCGGAACCGGTGGGCCGCGTGCAGGCCGACGACAATGGGGCCTGCCGGGCTGCGGCCTTCGCCCACACGCCGCGGCCCCTCCTTCTTCGCTGCTTGTACCGCTCCATGACGCCCCTCGCCACCCGCCACGCCCAGCCCCCACCCACCGCACCCGTGCCTTTTGCGCAAGCGCTGCTGTTCTGGTTCAAGCTCGGCTTCATCAGCTTTGGCGGGCCGGCGGGGCAGATTGCCATCATGCACGCCGAACTCGTGGAACGGCGCCGCTGGATCAGCGAACGGCGCTTCCTGCATGCGCTCAACTACTGCATGCTGCTGCCCGGCCCCGAGGCCCAGCAACTGGCCACCTACATCGGCTGGCTGATGCACCGCACCTGGGGCGGCATCGTGGCCGGGGCGCTGTTCGTGCTGCCGTCGCTGTTCATCCTGATCGCGCTGTCGTGGGTGTATGTGCGCTTTGGCGACGTGCCCGTCGTGTCCGGCATCTTCTATGGCATCAAGCCCGCCGTGACGGCCCTCGTGCTGCATGCGGCGCACCGCATCGGCACGCGCGCGCTCCAAAACGGCTGGATGTGGGGCATCGCGGCCGCATCGTTTGTGGCCATCTTTGTGCTGCATGCGCCGTTTCCCGCCATCGTGCTGGCCGCAGGGCTCATCGGCTTCTTCGGGGCGCGGCGCTGGCCCGCCGTCTTCGCGCTGGGGGGTGGTCCGCAGGAGGGCCAGGCAGGCTATGGTCCGGCCCTGATCGACGACGACACGCCCACGCCGGCGCACGCCCGCTTCTCGCGCCGCCATCTGGCCCGCGTGCTCGGGGCAGGCTTGGCGCTGTGGCTCGCGGCCATGGCGCTGCTGCTGGCCACGCAGGGCTGGGAGGGCGCGCTCACGCAGATGGGCTGGTTTTTCACCAAGGCGGCGCTGCTCACGTTTGGCGGCGCCTATGCCGTGCTGCCCTACCTCTACCAGGGCGCGGTCGAGCACTACCACTGGCTCAGCGGGCCGCAAATGATCGATGGCCTGGCGCTGGGCGAGACGACGCCCGGTCCGCTCATCATGGTCGTGGCCTTCGTGGGCTTTGTGGGCGGCTGGCTGCAGCAGGTGTGGGGAGCAGACGCACTGTTTGCGGGCGCCGCGGCGGCGGCGACGGTGGTGACGTTCTTCACCTTCCTGCCGTCCTTCGTCTTCATCCTGGCCGGTGGCCCGGCCGTGGAGGCCACCCACGGCAAACTCGGGTTCACGGCCCCGTTGAGCGCCATCACGGCCGCCGTGGTCGGCGTGATCCTGAACCTGGCGCTGTTCTTTGCCTACCACCTGCTCTGGCCGCGCGGCTGGGACGGGCCGTTCGATGCCCTGTCGGCGCTGATTGCGCTGGGGGCGGCGTGGGCGCTGTTTCGCTGGCGCATCGGCGTGCTGCCGCTGCTGGCGACCTGCGGCGCCGCAGGGCTGGCAGCGCGGTCACTGCTGGCCCTTTTTTAGCTCTTCATTCGATAGCATCCAGCGCTTGATGCACAAGCGCCAGAGCCCTAAAACAGGCTGATCTTCACTTGATCAGCCCCAGCACGTCCTTGAACGCGGGGTGCTCGCAGCTGCCCAGCCATTCGAACGCCACCATCTCGGTCGTCACCAGCTCGACGCCGGCTCCCGCGAGGCGGTCGAATGCGGCATCGCGGCTGCGCTCGGTGCGCGAGCTGCAGGCATCGGTCACGACCCACACCTCAAACTCGTCCTCGATCAGGTCGAGCGCGGTCTGCAGCAGGCACACATGCGCCTCGCAACCGGCGATGACGATGGCACCGCGCTCGGTAGCGAGCGGAGCGGCGGGTTTTTGCAGGTGTTTGGGCAGGCTGCGGGCGTTGCCGCCCTGGGGTTTGGCCGGCGGGCGCAGCCATTCGCCCAGGCCTTCTTCGGCGGCGCTGAAATGCATCTTGGACAGGGTCTTGTGGCACAGGGCGCGCAACTGCGCATCGTTCGGGCCCAGGCGCGAGGGGTTTTGCTCGGTGCCCCAGACCGGCACATCGAGCATGCGGGCGATCTCGGCCAGGCGGCGGGCATTGGCCAGCACGGCCGGGCCTTCGAAGATCGCCGGCATCAGGCGCTCCTGGTAGTCCACCAGGACGAGTTGGGATTCGGTGGCGTCAAGCAGCATGGCAAAACTTTCGGTGTCGGGAAACAAAATCTGGCTGCCATTGTCGCAGCGCCTAGCGCATCCAACCTGGCAAAACGGGGCAGCACCCTGCCCTCAAGCGCCCCAGGCACCGCTGTCGGAACCCGGACCGGCGCCGTGGTCGTGGTACCCTTGCGCCCCATGTCCAGATGGTTATGCATTCTTTTGCTCGCAGGGGCAACCGCCGCCCATGCCGCCCCGCCCCACGCAACGGGCGATGAGCGCGACCGCCAGATCGCCGAAAAGACCCTCCTGACCCAGCTCGACGCCGTGCGCCACAACGTCGTAGACCGCACCTCGGACCTGGTCGTCACCGCCATGGGCTTTCTGGGAGTGCCCTACCGCCGCGGCGGCAACAGCGCCGAAACGGGTTTCGATTGCAGCGGCTTCGTGCGCGCGATCTACGGGCAGACCGTCGGCTTGATATTGCCGCGCCGCGCCGACCAGCAGGCAGCGGCCACCGAATCGATTGACAAGAAGGAACTGCAGCCCGGCGACCTGGTGTTCTTCAATACCATGCGCCGCGCCTTCAGCCACGTGGGAATTTACGTCGGCGACGGCAAGTTCATCCACTCGCCACGCAGTGGCGCACAGGTGCGCGTGGAAGACATGCGCACCAGCTACTGGCAGCGCCGCTTCGATGGCGCACGCCGCGTCACCACGGCCGAACTGCAGACCCAACCCCTGGATTGACTCCAGCGGGGGAAACACCAAGGGCGCGATGGCCCGCCGACCAGTGGAACTTAAGGACCGATCACCGTGGTCGTCTCGGTCGCCTGCACGGGCTGGCCGACTTCATTGACCGGGCGCGCCTGCGGGTTGCGCAGCATTTCCTGGGCCTGTGCCATGTCCTGCTTGTAGTTGGCGCGGGCATCTGCCTCGCAACTCTTGCGCTGGGCGGTCGGCTCGCCACGGCACTCTTGCAGCGCGACCTTCAGCCCGCCGCCGGCTTCCCGGATGGCAGACTGATAGCGCTGCTGCGGCGTCGTGTCAGGCAGCTCACCGCGCATCAGCTCTGCCGTGTTGTCTTGCGCCAGCGCGGTGGTCGAAATGCCCCATGCCCCGCCGAGTGCGGAGGCAGCCACCAGCGCCATCCAGTGTTTCTTCTTCATTATCATCGTCACTCCCGTGTTGCTGGCGCCGGCAGTGTGCCTGCGCTGTGGCCCGTGGGCTTGGTGTTCCTTGCCTCTGAGCCAGAAACA
>NZ_MWOM01000047.1:0-33578 GCF_012931925.1 Acidovorax sp. SRB_24 | reverse complement strand
CTGACCGATCGATCCTGCACCAATGACGACCATCCCCTGGTCCATCGCGATGCCCTCTCTGGAACGCCACCGCGCCACTTTGAGTCAAACGCCGCGGATCTGCAAGCGGCGCACTGCGCTCAAAACGCCGCCTTCATCCCCACCGTGATACTGCGCCCCTTCAGCGGCGCCGCGGCCTTGATGAACGAGGTGTGGGCGTAGGCCAAGCGGTCTGTCAGGTTGTGGGCTTTCAAGTAGATCTGCCATGGCATCCCGGTGCTGAACTGACCGTGGTAATTCACGCCCAGGTGGAGCATGCCGTAGCCGGGCGTGGCCGATTCGAACTCGGCCACGCGGTTCTGGCGGGCGACCTGCAGCCATTCGACCTGGCCCTCCCAGGCGTTCCAGTTGGCGTCGAGCCGCACACCGGCGCGCGTGGGCGGAATGCGCGGCAGCAGGCCGCCGCCCTCGCGCTTGGCGCGCACGGTGTCGCCAAACAGCGTGATGCCCAGCTTGCGCGTGAGGCGCTGGCGCACCTGGCCTTCGATGCCGGTGAAGGTCGCGTCGGCCTGGGAATACTGCAGCAGCTGCAGGCCATCGCGCTCGTCGAGCGTGCGGCCGTAGATGTAGTGGCGGATGCGGTTGCGGAAAACGCTCACGCCCCAGGTGGTGTCGCCACCGGTTTTGCGCAGGCCCAGGTCGATGTTCTGCGAAGTTTCGGTGCGCAGGTCGGCATTGCCGCGTTCGTACGTGCTGGTGGCCATGTGGAGGCCCCGGGCGTACAGCTCTTCGGCCGATGGGGCGCGGCTGGCGCGCGTGAACGAGGCGCCCAGCTGGTAGCCGGGTGTGAACTTCCACACCGCGCCCAGCGATGCGGATGTGCCGTTGTGGCTGCGTTCGATGCCGATGGTCTGGGCCTCTGCCGTTTGCCAGTCGTGGCGCAGCGCGCCTTCAAAGCGCCAGTCGCCCAGGCGGTATTCCTCCAGCACGAACAGGCCGGTCTTGCGCGTGACAGTGGGCTGCACATAGGCCTCTTCGCCCTCGGCGCTGAACTTGCGCTGCGACGCCTGCAGGCCGATCACGCCCTTGAAACCGGCCAGTGGCGAGTGCTGCAGCTCGATGCGCGTGTCATAGGCCTTGTTCTTGAAGGTGGTGCTGACGGCCCCCCCTTCGACTTCGTCGTGCACATAGTCGGTCACGCCGGCGCGCAGGCGCAGCGCCGAGAAGCCGACAAACGGGTTGCGCAGCTCGCCGCGGACGTCCAAGCGCTCGCTGCGCAGGTCGACCACCGGCAGGTCGCTGCTCTGGCCTCCGCTGCCATGGTCATGGCCGTCGTCTACCCCGGCATGCGTGCCGCAGTGCAGGTGGTCGTCATGCGCGTGGCAGCCTTCGAAGCTGTGGTTGTGCCCCGACAGGCCGTAACGAGCTGTATGGCGCGTATAGGCCGCGCCCAGGTAGCCCTGCTCGCCCACCCAGGACAGGCCCACGCTGCCGGTGTCGGTGCGGTTGAAGCTGCCCGGCACCTTGCGGGCCGGCTCGCCCCCGGCTGCCCAGCCCTTGCCCACGCGGTAGTCGCCCGCATCGCGCGCCACGCCTTCCACGTGCACGGCCAGGTGGCCGGCGCCGCCAGTCAGCGAGAAGGCACCGGCGCCCTCTCCTGCGCCGCTGTTGGCGCGCAGCTCGGCACTGCCCTCATAGCCCTTTTGCGGGATGACCGTGGGCACCTTGCCGTCGAGCACGTTGACCACGCCGCCCACGGCACCGTTGCCGTAGACCAGGGCCGAGGGGCCGCGCAGCACCTCGATCTGCGTGGCCAGCAGCGGTTCGGAGACCACCGCGTGGTCGGGGCTGAGGGTGGAGGCGTCGTGCAGCTCGGCGCCATCGCTGAGCACCTTGACGCGCGGGCCATCCATGCCGCGGATGATGGGGCGGCTCGCGCCCGCGCCGAAGTGGCTGCTGGTGATGCCGGGCTCGCTGCCCAGCGTTTCGCCCAGCGTGGCCTCGCGGCGGCGCACGAGTTCGTCGCCTTCGAGCACGGTGACGGGCGTGGTCATCTCGCTGGCGCCCAGTTGCAGGCCGCTGGCCGAGACGGTCACTTCTGCCAACGGGGCGGCCTCTGCTAGCACCTGGGCGTGGCCCGCGGAGGCCAGCATCAGCGCCACGGCCAATGCCAGCGGCTGCGGCGCCGGTGCGGCGACAGGAAGGTGGCGCTCAGGGCGGGAAAAACGGTGCGGGATCAATCTCATGGTGTCAATTCAACAGAGTTGTGCGGGCCGCGCGCACGCAGCCAGCCACTCCATGCAGCGCATGGAATATCAATAAAAAGCGGCCCAAACGCTTGCTGGACAAACGCTGGCAGCTATGAAAAAAGGAATGTGGGGCGTTACCGGCCAGGCGG
Source organism: Acidovorax sp. SRB_24 (assembly GCF_012931925.1). Classification (NCBI taxonomy): domain Bacteria; kingdom Pseudomonadati; phylum Pseudomonadota; class Betaproteobacteria; order Burkholderiales; family Comamonadaceae; genus Acidovorax; species Acidovorax sp. SRB_24. The sequence continues at coordinate 31,201 of NZ_MWOM01000047.1, read as the reverse complement.
CCGGTGCCCTCGCGCGGCTAGGTACGCGGTGGTGCGCGCGCGTGGAATGCCGCGATGCGCCGCGCGCGCGGGTGCGGCTGCGGGCCTGCGCTGGACAAGGCCTCAGGCAAGGCGTGCGCCGGCGCGGGCGCGGCGCTGTGCGGCCAGTCGCCCAGCGTGAGCTGGTCGAGCAGCTGGCACTCGGCCGGGCTGTGGCCACCGAACAGGGCCGACACAATCGAGGTCGGCTGCTCCCCTGCGGCGTGCACAGCGGCGGCGGACGACGGACCCACAGCCCGCATGTGCGCGCCATGCAGCGCACGGTGCATCTGGCCGAGCGTGGGCGCCAGCAACAGGGCCAGCAGCAGGCACCACAGCCAGCGGGTGTGCCGCCTGCTGGCCGGCGCGGTCTGGAGGGATTTCAGCGAGGGCAAAAGATCGGGGTGCAGGAGCGCTCAGTCGGGCTTGAGGAAGCACGCGAAGGTCTTGCGGAATTTCTCGACCTTGGGGCCGACCACGAAGGCGCAATAGCCCGCGCTCGGGTTCTTGGCGTAATAGTCTTGGTGGTAGCCCTCGGCCGGCCAGTAGTTGGTCTCGGGCAGCACCTCGGTGGTGAGAGGCGCGCCAAACACCCGGTCTTCGGTCAGTTGGCGCACCAGTTCGTCGGCCACCTGCTTTTGCTCCGGCGTCGAATAGTAGATGCCGCTGCGGTATTGCGTCCCCACGTCGTTGCCCTGGCGGTTGAGCGTGGTCGGGTCGTGTGTGGCAAAAAAGATCTCAAGAATCTCCCGCACGCTGATCACGGCGGGGTCGTACGCCAGGCGCACCACCTCGTTGTGGCCAGTGGTGCCGCTGCAGACCTGCTCGTAGCTCGGCTGCGCCACATGGCCGTTGCTGTAGCCGCTTTGCACGCTGGCGATGCCCCGCACGCGGGTAAAGACTGCGTCGGTGCACCAGAAGCAGCCGCCGCCCAGGGTGATGGTTTGCAAGGTCATGGGGTAGTCTCTCTGCCGTCGCGTCGTGGGGCACCATTATCGCCTCCGTCCCCGCGGCAAGGCACCGCACTTGGGGTAGAGTGCCGCTCAATTTTGACCGCAGCGCCGTGCTGCAGAAAGATTGCCATGCGCCCTGTTCACCTTCCGGCCCGCCGCCGGACATGGGTCTGTACGCCCGCCGCCGCCTGGTTGGCGATGGGCCTGTGCGCCCCGGTCGCGCATGCGGCGCGGCCCATGATCACCGACGACGCCCGCATCGTCGATGCCAAGGCCTGCCAGGTCGAGAGCTGGGCCCGCAAGAACCATGGCGGCACCGAGTTCTGGGCCGTACCGGCGTGCAATTTCACCGGCAACCTAGAGCTGACGCTGGGCGGCGGCCGCCTGCGCGACGATGGCAATCCGTCCACCACCGACACCGTGCTGCAGGGCAAGACGGTCCTCAAGCCGCTGCAGACCAACGGCTGGGGCATTGGCCTGGCCGCGGGCACGGTACGCCATTCGCTGGCGGCAGAGGGCCGCGACTGGTATGCCTACGTGCCCGCCAGCTTCTCGTTCAAGGACGACCGCGTCGTGCTGCACGCCAACCTGGGCTGGATGCGCGAACACGCCACGCAGCGCAACCACGTGACCTGGGGCCTGGGCTCGGAGACGCAGCTGAGCGAGCGCACCTGGCTGATCGCCGAAACCTTCAGCCAGAACCAGGGCCGGCCCTATTACCAGCTGGGCCTGCGGCACTGGATCGTGCCGGGCCATGTCCAGGTCGACACCACCTTTGGCAACCGCTTTGGCAGCCGCTCGGACACGCAGTGGATCTCCATCGGCCTGCGCCTGCTGTCCGCGCCTTTCCTGCCATAACCGCACATTGACCTCGTGGGGACGGCTTGTTATATTTACTAACCAGTCAGTCATTAACATGTCCTCGCCCTCCCTTCCCCACCCCAGCGCGGCAGAACTTCCCAAGCGGGAGCGCCGCAAAGAAGCCCGCCCCGGCGAACTGCTCGACGCCGCGCTCGACCTGTTCGTCGAAAAGGGCTATGCCGCCACCAAGGTCGACGAGGTCGCCGCGCGCGCCGGCGTCTCCAAAGGCACCCTCTTCCTGTACTTCGCGAGCAAGGAAGAGCTGTTCAAGGCCGTGGTGCGTGAGAACATAGCCGGGCGGTTTCAACTCTGGAACGAAGAGTTCGAGCGCTTCGAGGGCAGCACGGCCGACATGCTGCGCTACTGCTACAGCTCATGGTGGGAGCACGTGGGCAGCACCCGCGCCTCCGGCATTACCAAGCTCATGCTCAGCGAGGCGGGCAACTTTCCCGAGATCGCACAGTTCTACCAGCAGGAAGTGGCCGACCCCGGCCAGCAACTGATCCGCCGCATGCTGCAGCGCGGCGTGGAGTGCGGCGAGTTCCGCGCCTGCGATATCGATTGCGCGGTCTATGCGGTGCTTGCCCCGCTGATTTTCCTCACGCTGTGCAAACACACGATGGCCACGTGCGTGCCCGAAGCATTCCGCACGGCGCCGCAGGGCTTCCTCGACATCCAGCTCGACATCCTGCTCCAGGGGCTTTGCGCCCCTGCCGGCACGCCTATCGCTACGCGCTGACCCCTCCATCGCTCTCGTCCTTTCGCCGTCTATGACCTCCAAGAAACGTTGGATTCCGTGGCTTGTCGCAGCCCTTGTGGTGTGCCTCGTCGGCGCAGGCGTGCTGCGCGCGGTGCTGGCGCGCCAGGCGCAGCAAAGGTCCTTGGCGGTGGCATCCGCGCCCGCAGCCGCCGTCGCGATGGAGATTGCGCCGGGCGAAATCTGGACCGTGCGCCGGCAAAACCTGGTGCTGGGCGTGCCCGTGTCGGGCACGCTGCGCGCCGTGCAGTCGGCCACCATCAAGGCGCGCGTGGCAGGCGAGTTGCAGGGCCTGACGCTGCGCGAGGGCGACAGCGTGCGTGCGGGCCAGGAGGTGGCGCGCATCGAAGCGGTCGAGATGCAAGCGCGCCTGCGCCAGGCGCAGCAGCAGGCCGATGCCGCGCGCGCGCAGGTGGACATCGGCCAGCGCCAGTTCGACAACAACCGCGCCCTGGTGGACCAGGGCTTCATTTCCCGCACCGCGCTCGACACATCGCAGGCCAGCCTGCAGGCGGCGCAGTCCTCGTACCAGGCGGCGCTGGCCGCGGCCGAGGTGGCACGCAAGTCGCTGACCGACACGGTGCTGCGCAGCCCCATCAGCGGCCAGGTGGCGCAGCGTCTGGCGCAGAACGGCGAACGCGTCGCGGTCGAGGCCCGCATCCTAGAGGTGGTCGACCTCTCGGCCATGGAGGTCGAAGCGCTGCTGGCGCCGGCCGACGCGCTGGCCGTGCGCGTGGGCCAGGCGGCCCGCCTGCAGATCGAAGGGCATGGCGGCCCCGTCAGCGCCACGGTTGCGCGCATCAACCCCAGCGCCCAGGCCGGCAGCCGCACGGTGCCGGTGTACCTGGCGGTGGAAGGCGTCCAGGTCGACGCCGTGCTGCGCCAGGGCCTGTTTGTGCAGGGCACGCTCGACACCGGCGCCGCCGACCTGCTCGCCGTGCCGCTGGACGCCGTGCGCACCGACAAGCCGGCGCCCTACGTGCAGGTGGCCGACAACGGCCGCGTGGCGCACCGCAACGTGCGCACCGGGGCGCGCAGCCAGGCCGATGGCCAGGCCCTCGTAGCCGTTGAGGGACTGCCCGAGGGTGCCCAGGTGCTGGCCGGCCGGGTCGGGCCGCTGCCCGAAGGCACGGCGCTGCGGCTGCCGCCCGCCAGTTCCGCACCGCCCGCCAACCCCTGAGCGCCCGCCCCCGCCATGTGGTTTACCCAAGTCAGCCTGAAAAACCCGGTGTTCGCCACCATGGTCATGCTCGCCTTCGTGGTGCTGGGCGTGTTTTCGTACCAGCGGCTCAAGGTCGACCAGTTCCCCGACATTGATTTCCCCATCGTCGTCGTTGCCGCCGACTACCCGGGCGCCTCGCCCGAGATCGTAGAGAGCGAGGTCACCAAGAAGATCGAAGAAGCCGTCAACTCGATCGCCGGCATCAACGCCCTGACCTCGCGCAGCTACGAGGGCAGCGCCCTGGTCATCATCGAGTTCCAGCTGCACATCGACGGGCGCAAAGCCGCCGAGGACGTGCGCGAGAAAGTGGCCAGCGTGCGCCCCAACCTGCGCACCGAGGTCAAGGAGCCGCGCGTGCTGCGTTTCGACCCGGCCAGCCGCGCCGTCTGGTCGCTGGCCGTGCTGCCCGATGGGACGGCGGGCACGCAGCGCAGCGCGGTCGAGCTCAGCAGCTGGGCCGAGCAGACGCTCAAGAAACGCCTCGAGAACGTGCGCGGCGTGGGCGCCGTGAACCTGGTGGGGGCCACCGCGCGAGAGATCAACATCTACCTCGACCCGCAGGCGCTGGAAGCGTTCGGCATCACGCCCGACCAGGTGGCGCAGGCGGTGCGCAACGAAAACCAGGACCTGCCTCTGGGCGCCATCCGCTCGCTGGCGCAGGAACGCGTGGTGCAGATCGACGCGCGCCTGCGGCGCCCGGACGACTTCGGCCGCATCATCGTGGCGCGCAAGAACGGCGCGCCCGTGCGCGTCGAGCAACTGGCGCGCGTGCAGGACGGCGCGCAAGAGGTCGAGAGCCTGGCGCTCTACAACGGCCAGCGCACGCTGCTGCTGTCGGTGCAGAAGGCGCAGGGCGAGAACACCATCGAGGTGGTCGATGGCCTGAACCAAGCCGTGGCCGCGCTGCGCGCCGAACTGCCCTCGGGCGTGCGTCTGGAGGCCATCGGCGACAGCGCCCGCCCGATCCGCGTGGCGGTGGAAAACGTGCGCCAGACGTTGATCGAAGGCGCGCTGCTCACGGTGCTGATTGTGTTCCTGTTCCTGAACTCGTGGCGCTCCACGGTCATCACGGGGCTGACGCTACCGATCTCCATCATCGGCACGTTCCTGTTCATGAACCTGTTCGGCTTCACGATCAACATGATCACGCTGATGGCGCTGTCGCTCTGCGTGGGTCTGTTGATCGACGACGCCATCGTGGTGCGCGAGAACATCGTGCGCCATGTGCAGATGGGCAAAGGCAACTACCAGGCGGCCATGGAGGGCACGCAAGAAATCGGCCTGGCGGTGCTGGCGACCACGCTGTCCATCGTGGCGGTGTTCCTGCCCATCGGTTTCATGGGCGGCATCATCGGCAAGTTCTTCCACGAGTTCGGCATCACCATCGTCGCTGCGGTGCTGATCTCGATGTTCGTCAGCTTCACGCTCGACCCCATGCTCTCGAGCATCTGGCACGACCCGAGCATCCACCAGCACGGGCAGGCGGCGCGGCCCGCCACGTTCTACGACAAGACCATGGGCCGCGTCACGGGCTGGTTCGACCGCACCACCGAATCGCTGGCCGAGGGCTACCAGCGCATCCTGCGCTGGGCGCTGGCGCACAAGCTCACCACGCTGGCCGTGGCACTGGCGATCTTCGTGAGCAGCGTCTTCATGGTGCCGCTGCTGGGCACCGAATTCGTGCCCAAGGCCGATTTTTCCGAAACCACGATCAATTTCTACACCCCGGTGGGCTCGTCGATCGAAGCCACCGAGGCCAAGGCGCGGCAGGTCGAGGCGTTGGTGCGCGCCCTGCCCGAGGTGCGCTACACGCTCGCGACCCTCAACACCGGCAGCGCGCAGGGCAAGATCTCCGCCAGCATCTACGTGCGCCTGGTCGACCGCCGTGCGCGCAGCCGCAGCGTGGACGAGATGTCTGGCGTGCTGCGCGAGCGCCTGCGCCAGATCCCGGGCATCACCGTCACACACGTCGGCCTGCTCGACCCCGTGGGCGGGCAAAAGCAGATCGAGTTCTCGCTGCAGGGCCCCGACCTGCAGGAGCTCGCGCGCCTGACCCGCACGGTCACCGCCAAGCTCCAGGCGATTCCCGGCCTGGTCGACCTCGACTCGAGCCTCAAGGACGACAAGCCCGTCGTCGCCGTCGAGGTGCGCCGCGACGCCGCGTCCGACCTGGGCCTGTCGGTGGCGCAGATGGCCAACGCGCTGCGCATCCTCGTGGCCGGGCAGACCGTGGGCAACTGGCGCGCGCCCGACGACCAGACCTACGACGTGAACGTGCGCCTGGCGCCCGAGGTGCGCAGCACGCCGCAAGACCTTGAGCGCCTGCCCTTTGCCCTCACCATGGCCGATGGCGCCAGCCGCATCGTGCGGCTGAGCCAGGTGGCCAGCGTGCGCGAGACCACGGGCCCCAACCAGATCAACCGGCGCGACCTCACGCGCGAGGTGGCCATCAACGCCAATGCCTACCACCGGTCCACGGGCGACATCTCGAACGACATCAAAAAAGCGCTCGACACCGTGGCCTTCCCGCCCGGCTACCGCTACCAGTTCGGCGGCTCGACCAAGAACATGGCCGAGGCCTTCGGCTACGCCCTCTCGGCCCTGGTGCTGGCCATCGTGTTCATCTACATGATCCTGGCGAGCCAGTTCAAGAGCTTCCTGCAGCCCCTGGCGCTGATGACGGCGCTGCCGCTGACGCTGATTGGCGTGGTGCTGGCACTCCTGATGTTCGGCTCGGCGCTGTCCATGTTCTCGGTCATCGGCGTGGTCATGCTCATGGGCCTGGTCACCAAGAACGCCATCTTGCTGGTCGACTTTGCCATCCGCGCGCGCGCGGACCACGTGGGCGACGATGGGCAGCCGGTGGCGGGCCTGGCGCGCAACGAAGCCCTGCTGCTGGCCGCGCGCGTGCGCCTGCGGCCCATCCTCATGACCACGCTGGCAATGATCTTTGGCATGGTGCCGCTGGCCTTTGCACTCAGCGAAGGTTCGGAGCAGCGCGCTCCCATGGGCCAGGCCGTGATTGGCGGCGTCATTACGTCGTCGCTGCTCACGCTCGTGGTCGTGCCCGTCGTGTACTGCTACATGGACGACCTGGCGCGCTGGGCGCGCCGCCGCCTGGGCGGCGCGGCCCATCCTAGAATCAAGGGTTTGTCCTGACCCGCCCGCTTTCCGGAGATTTCCCATGACCTTGCCCCTGAACTCGTCGTTTTTGTACCCCCACGATCCCATCTCGCAGGCCCGCTACAACATGATCGAGCAGCAGATCCGGCCCTGGAATGTGTACGACGCCGACGTGCTTTCGCTGCTGGCCCATGTGCGCCGCGAAGACTTCGTGCCCGCGGCCTACCGCAGCTTGGCCTTCATGGACATGGAAATCCCGCTGCGTGGCGAACCCGAAGAGGCGCTGCGCGGCGGCCAATGCATGCTCTCGCCCAAGGTCGAGGCGCGCCTGCTGAACGACCTGAAGGTGCAAAAACATGAGCGCGTGCTCGAGATCGGCGCTGGCTCGGGCTTCATGGCCGCGCTGCTGGCGCACTGCGCCGACCAGGTCGTATCGCTCGAAATCGTGCCCGAGCTGGCCGACATGGCACGCGAGAACCTGCAGCGCGCCGGCATCGCCAATGCCGCTGTGCGCCTGGGCGACGGTGCGCGCGACGCCGTGCCTGACGGTCCCTTCGACGTGATCGTGCTCAGCGGCTCGGTGGCTGCCGTGCCGCCCGAACTGCTGGCCCTGCTGCGCGACGGCGGCCGCCTGGCCGCGATCGTCGGGCAAGAGCCCGTGATGCGCGCCACCTTCGTGCGCCGCAGCGGCGAGCGCTTTGAAACCACGCGGCCCTGGGACACCAACGCAGCGCGCCTGGTGCATTTCCCCGAGCCCTCGAGCTTCAAGTTCTGAGACAGGCAGCACCCATGATTGCCCATATCCGCCCGACCCAGCTGCAAGACTGGCTGGCCGATGCCGAGCCCGACACGCTGCCCCTGCTGCTCGATGTGCGCGAGCCCTGGGAGCTGCAAACCGCCAGCGTGCGCTGCGCCGGCCTGGAGGTCCTCGCCATTCCCATGGGCAGCATTGCCCAGCAGCTCGCCACGCTCGACCCGCAGCGCCCGGTCGCCTGTCTGTGCCACCACGGCGCGCGCAGCCTGCGCGTGGCGGCGTTTCTGGAACACAACGGTTTTGACCGGGTGGCCAACATCACCGGCGGCATCGACGCGTGGTCGCGCGAGCTCGATCCCTCGGTTCCGCTGTACTGAGCCGCATCCTTTTCTTGCCTTCCCTTTGCGCAGCTTTCCCCCCAAGGACACCTCCATGCACCTGCTCCGGCACCTTCCACTGACCCTGGCGCTGGGCGCTGCTCTTGCTGCCCCCGCCCAGGCCCAAAGCCTCCTGCAGCTGCTGGAGTCGGCGCGCGGCTACGACGCGCCGTGGCAGTCGGCCAAGGCGCAGCTCGATGCGTCGGTGAGCCGCGCCGCGCAGGCGCGCGCCGGCCTGCTGCCCAGTGCCGCACTGTCCGCCGGTGTGACGCGCGCCCAGACCGAGATCAATCCGCGCGCCATGAGCTTGGGGATGACCACGCAGAATGCCGGCATCAACGCCACGCAGCCGCTGTACCGGCCCGCCAACCGCATCACACTGCAGCAGGGCCTGCGCGGCATCGACGTGGCGCAGGCGCAGCTCGACGCCGTCACGCAAGACCTGCTGGTGCGCGTGAGCCAGGGCTACTTCGATGTGCTGGCGGCGCAAGACACGCTCACGTTCGTGCAGGCGCAAAAGGCCGCCGTGTCCGAACAGTTGGCCGCCGCCAAGCGCAACTTCGAGGTGGGCACGTCGACCATCACCGACACGCGCGAGGCCCAGGCGCGCTATGACCTCGTCATCGCCCAGGAAATCGCGGCCGAGAACGACCTGCGCGTGAAGAAGCTCGCTCTCGACCAACTGGTAGGCCAGAGCGGCACCGCGCCGCTGCCCCTGGCACAGCCGCTGCCCCTGCCTGCTCTGCAGCCCAGCGACGTGGGCACCTGGGTGCAGCAGGCAGTGGACGCCCAGCCGCTGGTGCGCCAGGCCGCCATTGCGCTCGACGTCGCGCGCCTCGAAACGAAGAAAGCCGAAACCGGCCACCTGCCCACCGTGGACCTGCAGGCCGGCTATAACGTGCAGCGCACGCCCAATGGCACGCTCACCCTGCCCGGCGTCAACAGCCGAACCAACAGCACCAGCGTTGGCGTTGCGCTGAACCTTCCGCTGTTTGCCGGCTTTGCAGTGCAAAACCGCGTCAAGGAAACGCTGGCGCTCGAAGAAAAGGCCCGCGCCGATCTGGAAGACCTGCGCCGCACCGTCGCGCAGAACACCCGCGCCGCGTTCTTCGGTGTGCAGTCGGGCGAGAGCCAGGTCAAAGCGCTGGAAGCGGCCGAACAGTCCAGCCAAAGCGCGCTGGACGCCAACAAGCTGGGCTACCAGGTCGGCGTGCGCATCAACATCGACGTGCTCAACGCGCAAAGCCAGCTCTACCAGACCAAGCGCGACCTGGCGCAGGCGCGCTACAACGTGCTGCTGGGCACGCTCAAGCTGCGCCAGTCGGCCGGCATCTTGCAGGAAGGCGACCTGCAGGCCATCGAGGCACTTTTGGTCAAAAACACGCCGTAACGCTTACCCAGCATGCCCCACAAGCTATTGAATCAATAGCGCGTGGCCCTTTTGCTGTGCACTGGCCGTGGTGCCGCTCAGCCGGCGGGCGCAGGCTGCGGGTGGGCATGCAGCAACGTATCGATGGCCAACGCCGAGTGGGCATAGGCCGCACCAGCGCGCATTTCGGCAGCCACCCAGATCGCTTCCATGATTTCCTGCTCGGTGGCGCCCGCCTTCAGCGCCGCCTGCGTGTGGCCGCGAATGCAGTACGGGCACTGGGTGACATGGGCCACCGCCACGGCAATCAACTGCTTGGCCTTGCCCGGCAGCGCGCCGTCGGCGAACACGCTGGCGCTGAAGGCCTGGAAGGCGGCGAGCGGCTGGGGCGCCAACTCGCGGCGCTTGCGCGCCACTTCCGCGCCGGCATGGGGATAGAGAGGTTCGTCCATTGGAAGACTCCTTGCAGGGGGAAAAACGGAACGGTCGCGCACCCAGCGGCTCAATGCCGTGCACCGCTGGCGTGCTCGCCACGCGGCCGGTAGCTTCCGGCCTGCACGCCAAACGGCACGGCCAGCCGGTTCCAGCCGTTGATGGCAACGATGGCGAGCGTCAGGTCCACCAGGGCTTTTTCCTCAAACTGGCTGCGCACTTCGTCGTATACGGCATCCGGAACGCCGTGTCCGGCCAGCTGCGTCACGGCCTCGGCCCAAGCCAGCGCAGCGCGCTCGCGTTCCGAATACAAGCCCGTTTCGCGCCATGCCGCCAGCAGGTACAGGCGCTGCTCCGTCTCGCCGGCGGCGCGCGCGTCCTGGGTGTGCATATCCAGGCAATACGCACAGCCGTTGATCTGCGAGACGCGCGTCTTCACCAGCTCCAGTAGTGCCGGCTCCAGCCCCGACTGGCGCACATATTTCTCCAATCCGAGCATGGCTTGGAAGGCACCGGGCGCGGCTTTTTGGTAGTTGATTCGTTGTTTCATCGGGATCTCCTGAAAACTGTCTGCGGCGTGGCGCCCTTCCCGCTCAGGGCGGCGGCGCGCGCGATGGGCCACTGGACGGCGCCAGCAGCAGCGCCCGCACCACCACCGCGTTGTTGTGCGCCTCGTCGTGCGCGCCGTACACCAGCGTCAGCGGCCCTTTGCGCGCCAGCGTGCGCAGGGCGTCGACCTGCCCGGCGTGGGGCTGCAACTCGGCGGTGTAGCGCCGCTGGAACTCCGCCCAGCGCGCCGGGTCGTGGCCAAACCACTGGCGCAGCTCGGTGCTCGGGGCCAGCTCCTTGCTCCACTGGTCCAGCGCCAGGGCCTCTTTCTTGACGCCGCGCGGCCACAGCCGGTCGATCAGGATGCGCATGCCGTCTTCGGGCGCCGGCGGCTCGTAGGCGCGCTTGATCCGTACATGGCTGGCGGGAATACGGGCACTCATGGCAGCGCCTTTTCGGCCGCCGCAGCGTGGTGGGCCGCCAGGGTGCGTTCGAGCGCCACCTCGGCGCGCAGGCCCGCCAGGTCGCGGTGGACCGTGGCCACCGCCAGGGTGCGACCGCCGCGCCGGTAGGTGACGGTGCAGTCCCGCGCGTCCAGGTCGCCGTCGATGGCGGCTTCGTCAAAACGCTCGGCGTGGCCCACATAGGCCAGGCCAAAGTCGTATTGCTCGGTCCAGAAAAACGGCACGGCGTCGTAGCGCTCGCGCCGCCCCAGCAGGTTGCGCGCGGCGGTCTGGCCCTGGCGCCCGGCCACCACCCAGTGCTCGACGCGGATGCGCTCGCCGCTCAGGGCGTCGGGCCAGCGCACGATGTCGCCCGCGGCAAAAATGCCCCGCACGCTGGTCTGCAAATAGTCATCGACCAGCACACCGTGGTCGACGGCAAGGCCCGCCTGCTCGGCCAGATCCAGTGCCGGGCGTACGCCAATGCCGACCACCACCAGGTCGGCGGCCAGCTTATCGCCGTTGCCCAAGAGCACTTCATTCGCACCGATGCGCGCCGGCTCGGAGCCCAGATGGAACACCACACCGTGCTGCTCGTGCAGGGCCTGCAGGTAGCGGCCCACCTGCGGCCCCAGCACCTTCTCCATCAAACAGGTTTCGCGCCCCACTACGTGCACTTCTATGTTGCGCGCGCGCAGCGACGCGGCCACCTCCAGGCCGATGAAGCTGGCACCAATCACCACGGCGCGCTGCGCGTTCTGGGCCGCAGTGGCCAGCGTCTCGCCGTCGGCCTGCGTGCGCAGGCAGTGGACATGCGGCAGCTCGGCGCCGGGAATGGACAGCCGCACCGGCTCGGCACCGGTCGCCAGCAGCAGCGCGCCATACGCCACCCGGCTGCCATCGCCGAGCAGCAAATGGCGCTGCGCCACGTCGATGCGCGCCACGCGCGTGCCCAGGCGCAGGTCGATGTCGTGCTCCCGGTAGAAGCCGGCCGAGCGCAGTGGCAGCCACTCGGCCGGCGCCGTGCCGGCAAGGTAATTCTTGGACAGATTGGGCCGATCGCAGGGCAGCGCCGCGTCGGCGCTGAGCAGCGTGACAGGGCCGGCATAGCCTTCGCTGCGCAGCGTTTCGGCGGCCGCGTGGCCGGCCGCGCCACCGCCGACGATCACGATGGACGGGGGCAGACCCCGATGGGCGGGCAGCTGGCGCGTGGGCGCGGGCAGGCGCTTGCCGGTCACATAGGCCTTGCCCTCGCGCAGCTCCACCGGCCAGCACGCGATGCCGTCCAGCGCTGGCGCGCGCAGCGCCTCGCCTGTGCGCAGGCTGAAGGCCGCGTGGTGCCACGGGCAGCGCACCGTCTCGCCCACCAGCAGGCCCTCGGCCAAAGGCCCGCCATAGTGCGTGCACGTGGCGCCCACGGCAAACACTTCATCACCCCGGCGCACCAGGAGCACGGCCTCCCCGTGGGCATGTCCCAGCAGCCTGTCGTTGGGCGGAATGCGCTCCAGGGCAACGCCCTGGGCGAAGTCGTCGCCCGGCAAGGGGGGGTCGGTATCACTCATGGCACGCTCCTGTGAGAGACGCGGCGCCGCACCCTGCCGGCGGTCCTGCCGCACAGCACTCCACGCGCAAAGGGGGGCGCCGGCACCGCACGCACCACCCGCACAGGGCTACAGCCTACGCCGGCCGCGCCAAAGTGTCACGCAACAGGAACATTTACCGCAGGTCTCAAACGGCATGCTGCAGCGCGCGCGCCAGGTCGGCGATCAGGTCGTCGGGGTGCTCGATGCCCACGCTCAGGCGGATGAAGCCCTCGCTGATGCCATGGGCCGCGCGCAGCTCGGCACCGAGCGCGCTGTGCGTGGTCGACGCGGGGTGGCAGGCCAGGCTGTCCACATCGCCCAAGGACACGGCCTGCGCAAACAGCTGCAGCGCGTCGAGCACGGCGGCGGCCGCCGCGCGCTCGTTGCGCGCCAGCTCGAAGCCCACCATGCCGCCAAACCCGCCCTGCAGCAGGCGCTGCGCCAGCGCATGCTGCGGGTGGGTGGGCAGGCCGGGGTAGTGCACGGCGCGCACGGTCGGGTGCGCCGCCAGAAAATCGGCCACTGCGGCCGCCCCCGCGCAGTGCGCCGCCATGCGCAGCGGCAGCGTCTTGATGCCGCGCAGGAACAGGAAAGCCTCCTGTGGCGCGAGGTTGCCGCCCACGTGCGCCAGGCCGGTCTTGCGCACGGCGGCGACCAGCGGGCCTGCCCCCGCGACCACGCCGCCCGTGGCGTCGCCGTGGCCGCCCAGGTACTTGGTCATGGAGTGCAGCACCAGGTCGATGCCGAGTTCGAGCGGGCGCAGCAGGCAGGGCGTGCAAAAGGTGTTGTCGGCCACCGTGGTCAGGCCGCGTGCGCGCGCCAGGGCCACCACCTCGGCCAGGTCGTGCAGGCGCAGGTCGGGGTTGGTCAGCGTTTCGACCCACACCAGGCGCGTGGCCGGGGTGAGGCTGGCGGCCAGGCCCTGCTGGGTGGCATCGACCGCGCGGATGCCCCAGCGCTTGCCCATCGACCGGAAGAGCGCCTCGGTGCCGCCATACAGCGGCCCGAGAAAGGCGATCTCGTCGCCCGGGCTCAACAGGCCCAGCAGCACCGCCGACGTGGCCGCGGTGCCGCTGGCGAACGCCACCGCCGCGGGCGCCCCTTCGAGGTCGGCCACCTTGGCCTCCAGCGCCGCCACCGTGGGGTTGCCGAAGCGGCTGTAGCGGTAGCCCTCGGCCGTCCCCGCAAACAGCGCGGCGCCCTGCGCCAACGTGCCGTAGTCGAACGCCGTGCTTTGCGTGATGGGCGTGGTGATGGCCCCGCTGTGGGGGTCGGGGTGCTGGCCGGCGTGGACGGCGCGCGTGCGCAGGTGGGTCATGGCAGAACTCCTGGTGGGGCGCTGGCTGCGGGCGCCATAACTACTTAATTGATAGCACCCAACGCTTTCCTGGCAAGCGTTTATAGCCTATTTTCCTCTATCGCACGCCAGCGGTCTCTTCTTCCTGGCCCGCCAGCACCACGCGGTTGCGGCCGGTGTGCTTGGCCCGGTACAGCGCCTGGTCTGCCGCCTTGAGCACCTGCGCCGCCTCGCCCACGTGCAGCGGCCACTGCGCCACGCCTAGCGAGATGGTGATCTGGCCCACGGGCAGGATGGACGTGCGCTCCACCAGCTGGCGCAGCCGCTGCGCCACCTGCTCGGCCGCCGCGGGCGCCACGTCGGGCAGCAGCATCACGAACTCTTCGCCGCCCAGCCGGCACAGCACGTCCTGCTCGCGCGAGCAGCTGCGCATCAGCTCGGCCAGGCGCTGCAGCACCAGGTCGCCGGCGTCGTGGCCATGGCTGTCGTTGACGCGCTTGAAATGGTCGACGTCCAGCGCCACGGCGGCAAACGGGCGCTGTTCGGCCTGCCACAGCGTCAGCGCCAGATCCACGCCGCGGCGGTTTTCTAGGCCGGTCAGCGGGTCGGTGCGCGCATCGCGGTGCAGCTTGCCGATCTTCTGGTGCAGCAGGTTGACCCCCAGCAGCATGGCCCGGCGCAGTTCCGAAGTCTCGAAGTACCACGATCGAACCTGGCGCAAACCGTCTGCCGTGCCAGGCCGGTCCATGTGCCGCGCCCCGTCCGCCAGCTGCCACAGCGGCTGCGCAATCAGCCAGGCCGACCACCAGATCAGCCCCAGGAGCACGGCCGCCAGCGGCAGGCTCTTGTAGAACACGCCCTGCATCAGGCCGTCGAGTTCCGCCAGCGCAGACTGCACCGGGCGCTGTGCCACCACGCCCCACTGGGCCGTGCCGACGCTGGCATACCCGGCCAACATGTCGACGCCTCGGCTGTTGACCACGCGCTGCCGCCCGCGCTCGCCGCCCAGGACGGCGTCGATGACCGGGTTGGCGCCCACCTGCTCGCCCACGCGCGCCGGGTCCGGGTGGTAGACCATGCGCCGGCTCTGGTCGACCACATACAGGTAGGAGCCATCGCGGTAGTGGTGTTCGCCGAGCAGGGTGTGCAGGGCGCTCTCGCGCTTGAGGTAGATGCTGCCGCCCACCAGGCCGCGGTAGCGCCCGGCGCGGTCGACGACCGGGCAGGACACGAACACCAGCAGATTGCCGGTGGCCGCCACATAGGGCAGGCTGACGGTCGGGCGGCGTTCACGCAGGGCCTCCTGCACGCCGAGCGTGTCGAGCTGGCGTCCTTTGATCTGCAATGTTTCGGGCGACGTGGCGTGCACCCAGCCCTGCGCATCCACGAAGACCACCGAGTTGAAGCTGTTCGTCTGCACGCGCAGGCGCTCGGCCTCGCGGGCGAGCAAGCGCGAGTCGCCAAACTGATCGGCCACCACGGAGGCGCTGTAGCCCAGTTGCTGCTGGGCCGACTGCAGAAAACTTTCGACCGAATCGGCGAGCTTGCTGGCATAGACGCGGTTGCTCTCGAGCGCGTTGTCGATCAGCTGCTGGCGCTGCACGGTGTAGCTTGCATACAGACCATTGGCCAAGGTGGTGGCAGCGCTGATGCTCGCCAGCAGCAGGATCAGGCTGCGCAGGTGGACACGGAACAGAGGGGCTTGGGTCATGGATGGCGTGGCCGCGCTGGAGCGGCCGCAGGCAGGCAAAAGGTCTGCATTCTCGCCCGGGCACAGCGCCCGGGGGGCTCTTGGGAACGTCTTTACGATTTATCGGTGGCTGCAGCGGCCAGCAGGGCTGCCACGGCCGCCGCCGTGGCCTGGGCGGCGCCGCGGTGGGTGCGCGCAAAGCCTGCGGCCTGGGCACGGGCACGGTCCAGGCGCGGCGCATCGAGCGCCAGCGCGCAGGCCGCTTCCACGCCCTGCCCCAGGTCGGCCACGCGTTCGGCGGCGCCGGCCGCGCAGGCCAGCTCGGCCGCCTCGGCAAAGTTGAAGGTGTGCGGCCCCAGCACCACGGGACAGGCGCAGGCGGCGGCCTCGATCAGGTTTTGCCCGCCCAGCGGCGCAAAGCTGCCGCCCAGCAGCGCCACATCGGCCAGGCCGTAGTAGAGCGCCATCTCGCCCAGCGAGTCGCCCAGCCAGACATCGGCGCCCTCGGGCTGCGTAGCCCAGTGGCTGCGGCGCGAGACGACCAGGCCCGCGTCGCGCAGCAGCTGGGCCACGGTGTCAAAGCGCTGCGGGTGGCGCGGCACGATCAGCCACTGCACGGCGGCAGAGGACAGCCGTGCTTCGCTATCGATAGCTGCACACGCTGGTGCAGACTGGGCCAGAGCCCGTTTTGGCTGAATTTCTTCCAGCCACATCGCTTCTTCGCCCTCGCGGCTGCTGGCCAGCAGCACGACGGGGCGTGGCGACTGCGCGCGCCACTGCCGGCCCTGGGCCAGCTGGGCGGCATCGGGCACGACGTCGAACTTAAGGTTGCCGAACACGCCCTGCACCGACGCGCCGAGGCTGCGCAGGCGCGCGGCATCGGCCTCGGTCTGCGCCCAGACGGCGGCCAGCGCGGCATAGGCGGGGCGCGCCAGCCAGGCCATGCGCCGGGCCTGGCGCAGCGATTTGTCGCTGAGCCGCGCATTGGCCAGCACCAGCGGGATGCCACGCCGCCGGCAGCCTGCCACCAGGTTGGGCCAGACCTCGGTTTCCATCAGGATGCCGATGGCCGGGCGGAACTGGCGCAGAAAGCGTGCCACGGCCGCGGGCGTATCCCAGGGCTGCCAGACCTGCAGGTCGCCGGGATGCAGCAGCTTTTCGCCCTCGGCGCGGCCGGTGGCGGTGCCGTGCGTGAGCAGCAAGCGCATGCCGGGCCGCTGCCGGCGCAACTCGGCCAGCAGGATCGCGGCAGCGCGCGTCTCGCCCAGCGAGACGGCGTGGATCCAGACCAGGCGGGCGTCCGGGTCGCTGCTGCCCCCGGGCGCCAGGCTGTCGAGCTGCGGCGGGTAGCGGCCAAAGCGCTCCCCGACATGGCGGGCGTAGCCGGGCTCGGCCACGGCGCGGCGGCGCAGCTTGCGCCGCAGCAGCGGCTGGGCGGCCCAGGCAAGGGCCGAATACAGCCAGCGTGCGGCGTGGGCCATGGAAATGCGTGCTCAGTGCGCCGCGCCGCCGACCTCGGCGCCGGGCTTGACGCGGTGCAGCAGCGCGAGCATGTCGGCACGGATGCGCTCCAGCGCCTCGGGCGTGTGGCCCTCGAAGCGCAGCACCAGCACGGGCGTGGTGTTGCTGGCGCGGATCAGGCCGAAGCCGTCGGGCCAGTCCACGCGCAGGCCGTCGATGGTGCTGATCTGCGCGGGCGCGGCCAAGGCGGCGGGGGCCAGCGCCTGCAGCGCGTCGCTCAGGCGGTGCGGCTCGCCCTCGGCGCAGGCGACGTTGAGTTCGGGCGTCGAAAAGCTCGTCGGCAAGCCGTTGAGCACGGCGCTGGGGTCGGCCGAGCGGCTCAGGATTTCGAGCAGGCGGGCGCCGGCATAGGTGCCGTCGTCAAACCCGTACCAGCGCTCCTTGAAGAAGATGTGGCCGCTCATCTCGCCGCCCAGGGGCGAGTCGAGCTCCTTCATGCGCGCCTTGATCAGCGAATGCCCGGTCTTGTACATCACGGGCACGCCGCCGGCCTGGCGAATCGCGGGCGCCAGGCGCTGGGTGCACTTGACGTCGAACAGGATCTGGCCGCCGGGCACGCGCGCGAGCACGTCCTGCGCGAACAGCATCATCTGCCGGTCGGGGAAAATGTTGCTGCCGTCCTTGGTGACGATGCCGAGGCGGTCGCCGTCGCCATCGAAGGCCAAGCCCAGTTCGGCGTCGCTGCTGTGCAGGGCCTGGACCAGGTCGCGCAGGTTCTCGGGCTTGCTCGGGTCGGGGTGGTGGTTGGGGAAGTTGCCGTCGACCTCGGAAAACAGCTCGACCACCTCGCAGCCGAGCGCGCGGAAGATGTCCGGCGCCGAGGCGCCGGCAATGCCGTTGCCGCTATCGATGACGATCTTCATCGGGCGGGCCAGCGCAATGTCGCCGACGATGCGCGCGCGGTAGGCGGGCAGCACATCGGCCTCGCGCAGGCAGCCGCCGGCGGCCAGCTGCCAGGTCTCGTTCTCCATGGTGCGGCGCAGCGCCTGGATCTCGTCGCCAAAGATGGCGCGGCCGTTGAGCACCATCTTGAAGCCGTTGTAGTCCTTGGGGTTGTGGCTGCCCGTGACCTGGATGCCGCTGGCGCACAGCGTGCTGGCGGCGAAGTACAGCATGGGCGTGGTGCAGCGGCCGATGTCGATCACGTCCAGCCCGGTTTCTGCCAGCCCGAGCATCAGCGCCCGCGCCAGGGCCGGGCCGGACAACCGGCCATCGCGCCCCACGGCGACCGTGGTCTGGCCCTCGGCGCGCGCTGCCGTGCCAAAGGCCCGGCCCAGCCCGCGCGCGAGGGCTTCGTCCACCGTGGTGGGCACGATGCCACGGATGTCATAGGCCTTGAAGACGGAGGGAGAGGGTTGCACGGGCGGGCCTTCGCAGGAGGTGAAAAATGGGCTGCATTGTAGGCGTCGCCACCGCCGGCTGCGCCCGCGCCACCCTGGCGGCGCGGGCCCTGGCGCATGTCCGAAAACGGCCAGCGGTGGCGCGGCGCCGCCCTATGATGGACTGCCATGCGCACTTCTGCCCTCCCCCCTTCCCCGCTGCCCGACGCCACGGCGGACGAGGGCCGCTACCTGGCCCTGAAAGCCCGCGACGCGCGCTTTGACGGGCGCTTTTTCACCGGTGTCACATCCACCGGCATCTATTGCCGCCCGGTCTGCGCCGTGCGCACGCCCCGGCGCGAGAACTGCCGTTTCTTCACGCTCGCGGCCCAGGCCGAGAGCGCGGGCTTTCGCCCCTGCCTGCGCTGCCGGCCCGAGCTGGCGCCGCAGGCGCTGGTGTGGTCGGTGCAGGACGCCTCGGGCATTCTGGTGCGCCAGGCCGTGCGCCTGCTGGCCAGCCCCGACTTCTGGGGCGCCGCGGCGCCGAGCGAAGGCGCGGTGGCGCGGCTGGCCGCGCGCCTGGGGGTCAGCGACCGCCACCTGCGCCGCATTTTCGAGGCCACGCTGGGCGTCTCGCCGCTGCAGTACCTGCAGACCCAGCGCCTGCTGGCGGCCAAGCAGCTGCTGGCCGACACGGCCCTGCCGATCACGCAGGTGGCGCTGGCCAGCGGCTTTGCGAGCGTGCGGCGCTTCAATGCCGCCTTTGCCACGCACTACGGCATTAGCCCCACCGCCGTGCGCCGCGCCGGCACCGCGCGCGCGGGCGACGAGGGCGCCCTGGTGCGCCTGGGCTATCGCCCGCCCTTGGATGCCGCGGCGCTGCTGGCCTTCTTCGCGCAGCGGCAGATCGCGGGCATGGAATGGGTCGAACCCGGCGAGGCCCTGGTGCTGCGCCGCACGGTGCGGATCGCGCATGCGGGCACGGTGGCCACCGGGTGGCTGAACGCACAGTTCGAACCGGCGCGCCACCGCCTGGTGCTGCAGACCAGCGACAGCCTGCACCCGGTGCTGCCGCTGGTGATTGCGCGCGTGCGCGCCTTGCTCGACCTGGACGCCGACCCCGAGGCCATCAACGCCACGCTGCATGCGCACTTTCCGCACGGCGATGGCCTGCGCGTGCCGGGCGCGTTCGATGGCTTCGAACTGGCGGTGCGCGCCGTGCTGGGCCAGCAGATCACCGTGGCGGCGGCGCGCACGCTGGCGCAGCGCCTGGTCGAGCGGTTTGGCGCGCCACTCGCCACGCCGTGGGCGCAGCTCACCCGGCTGTTCCCGGCCCCCGCCGTGCTGGCAGAAGCCGATGGCGATGCGCTTGGGCAATTGGGCATCGTGCGCCAGCGCCAGGCGGCCATCGTGGCGCTGGCCCGCGCCGTCGGCAGCGGCCAGCTTCAGCTGCACAGCAGCGCCGACGTGGGCGCCACCACGGCGCAGCTCTGCCAGCTTCCCGGCATTGGCGACTGGACCGCGCAGTACATCGCGATGCGCGCACTGCGCTGGCCCGACGCCTTCCCGAGCGGCGACGTGGCGCTGCACAAGGCGCTCGCGGTGCAGGGGGAAAAAAGCCCGGCGCGCGCTGCCGCCGAAGCATCGCTGGCCTGGCAACCGTGGCGCAGCTACGCCGTCATCCGCGCCTGGGCGGGCAGCCAAGGGCCCGCGCAGGGAACCGTGAAACTATCAAATCAATAGCTATCAGCGCTTACCCCATAAGCGCCAGAGCACGATTTGTCATTTAATCGAGACCACCATGCAATTCCATCCATCCACCGTGCAGACGCGCACACCCTCGCCGCTGGGCGACATCCGCCTGGCTGC
Organism: Acidovorax sp. SRB_24; assembly: GCF_012931925.1. Classification (NCBI taxonomy): domain Bacteria; kingdom Pseudomonadati; phylum Pseudomonadota; class Betaproteobacteria; order Burkholderiales; family Comamonadaceae; genus Acidovorax; species Acidovorax sp. SRB_24. Next base: position 11,064 of record NZ_MWOM01000047.1, on the reverse strand, counting down.
CTCGCCGCTGGGCCTGGTCGGCCTGTGGTTTGACGGCCAGCGCCACCTTCCCGCCCAGCTCGACGGCCCGCAGGCCTGGCCGCAGGATGACCAGCACCCGGTGCTGCAGGCGGCGGTGCAGCAAATCCACGCCTACCTGCGCGGCGAGCGCACGCAGTTCGACCTGCCGCTCGACATCGCCGGCGGCACGCCGTTCCAGCAAACGGTGTGGCGCGCGCTGCTCGGCATTGCGCGCGGCCAGACCCTCAGCTACGCCGCGCTGGGCGCGCAGATCGGTTGCCCCACGGCCGTGCGCGCCGTGGGCACGGCCGTGGGACGCAACCCGCTGAGCGTGGTCGTGCCCTGCCACCGCGTGCTGGGCAAGGACGGCAGCCTGACCGGCTACGCCGGGGGCCTGGAGCGCAAGAGCGCCCTGCTGAGGCTCGAAGGCGCTCTCCTTTCGGCCCCCGAGGTGCCAGCATGAACGTGCCGGCCACCAAGCCGGCGTCGGCCTGGCTGGGCGAGTTCGTCTTGCTCTCGTCTCTGTGGGGCGCGTCCTTTCTGTTCATGCGCCTGGGTGCGGCGGAGTTCGGCGCGCTGCCCACGGCCGGCCTGCGCGTGGCCCTGGCCACGGTGTTCCTGTGGCCCATCCTGGTGCACCAGGGCCAATGGCCGGCGTTGCGCGCGCACTGGAAGGCCATCCTGCTGGCCGGGCTGATCAACTCGGCGATTCCGTTCGCGCTGTTTGCCTGGGCCGTGTTGCACATTACCACCGGGCTCACCTCCATCCTGAACGCCACGGTGCCGCTGTTCGGCGCGCTCGTGGCCTGGGTGTGGCTGGGCGACCGCATCAACCGCCTGCGCTGGCTGGGCCTGGCCCTGGGTTTCATCGGCGTGGCCCTGCTGGCCTGGCGCGCTCCCGGGGGCGCGGGCTTCAAGTCGGACAGCGCGCTGTGGGCCATGGCGGCCTGCCTGCTGGCGGCCGCCTGCTACGCCGTGGCAGCGAGCTACGCCCGGCGCTACCTCACCGGCATTCCCCCGCTGGCCACGGCCACCGGCAGCCAGCTCGGCGCCGCGCTGGGCCTGGCGCTGCCCACGCTGTGGCTCTGGCCCGCCACGACGCCGGGACTCCGCGCCTGGGGCGCGATCGTGGCGATCGCCGTGCTGTGCACCGGCATTGCCTACATCCTGTACTTTCGCCTGATCGCCAACGCCGGCCCCAGCCGCGCGCTGGCCGTGACCTTCCTGGCGCCGGTGTTCGCAGTGTTCTATGGCGCGGTCTTCCTGGGCGAGACCATTACGCCCTGGATGCTGGGCTGTGGCCTGGTGATCGTCTGCGGAACCATGTTGTCAACCGGACTTATCAGGACACGCGCCGTGGCGAAGCCGGTGCTGGAACGGCCTTAAGAACGTGTTTACGGTTTATCCAAGGCCGCACAAACGCCTTTTCGGGAGGGGATGCAAGGCGCAGTGCGCAGTCCATAGCCCGGCTACGGGCAAGTGCTGCAACGCCGCAGACCACCCGAAAAGGCATTTGCCCTGCGGGTTGGGGCGCAATCGGGCGATTTCTTTGGCCCGCTGCTGGCATGGGAATGGGCGCATGCGGCGCAACGTGCCTGCGAACTCATCCCGATTGCGCCCCAACGCGGCCTCGGATAAACCGTAAACACGTTCTACACTCGCCCGATGGTTTTTACGCCGTTTACCATTTTTCTCCGCAGGCCGCGCGCCTGCGGTTTTTTGCTTTTGGACCACCCCACCATCCCCCCTGCACCGGGCAGCAACGCCTTTCGGGACACCGGCCGGAGCGCTGTCCGTGGCGCTTAGCGTTGCCCTGGCCATCGGGCTGCTGGCGCTGTTGGCACTGGCGCTCAGCGCGCTGCCCGTCCCTGCGCTGCTGCACGCGTCCGTGCGCACCCGCCTGGCCATCGGCCTGACGACGGGGCTGGTCACCACCGCCAACATGGTGCTGCCCGCGCTGCACGGCGTGATGGGCCCGGTGACTGCGCCTCCGGTGGGCTCCGCCATCGCAATGCTGGTGTTCGGTCCGGTGGCGGGCCTGGCGAGCGCGGCCACGGTGCTGCTGTTCCACTGCGCGCTGTACCCCGCTACTTGGACGACAGGCTTTGCGATCCTGGCGGCCACCGCACTGGTGGCCTTCGGGTCGCACCGGTTGCGCGCGCGCCACGGCCCCCTGCTGGCCCTGGGGGCGCTGGCTGCCGCGCTGCCCCTGGCGTTGCAGGCCGGCATCGAGATCGGCGCTGGCACCACGGCCATGGCCGGCGCGCTGTCCTGGCTCGAGGGCGTACCCTGGCGCTTTGCCGCTGCCGTGCTGGTGCTGGGCGGCGGCGTGGAACTCGTGCTCAGCCGCGCCCAGACGGTGCAGGCACTGCAGCGTGCGCACCACGCGCTGCAGCGCAGCGAACAGGAGACACTGCTCACTCTCGAAGCCGCCCGCGGCGGCCGCTGGGAATGGAACGTCGAAGCGCAGACGCTCACCTGCCACGGCCGCTTTTATGACGCGTTCGACGTGCACCGCGGCGGCGCCAGCGGCCAGGCCGCGCGCTGGGATGCGCTGCGCCACCCCGAGGATGCCGCGCGCATGGCCGGTGACCTGCAGCGCAGCCGGGCGGGACTGGAAGACGCTTTCAGTGCGGAATTCCGTTTGCGCGACACCCACGGCCGCTGGCGTTGGCTGGTCTCGCGGGGCGCCATCGCCGAGCGCGATGCGCAAGGCCGCGCCCTGCGGCTCATCGGCATGGCCATCGACGTGACGGACTACCGCGACCTCGAGAGCGCGCTGCACACCTCGCAGGCCAAGTACACGGCCGTGTACGAGACCATGCCCGACGCGGCCGGCATCATGCGCGTTGCCGACGGCCATTACCTGGAAGTCAACCCCGCGTTCTGCCAGCTGCTCGGCCACCCGCGCGAGCAGGTGGTGGGCCGCACCGCACAGCAGCTGGGCATCTGGGCCACCGAGCAAGAGGGCCCGAAGCTGCTGCAGGCGCTGCAGCGCGATGGCAAGGTCGAGCGCCTGCCCCTGGTCGCGCAACGCCGCGGCGTGCGCATTCCGGGCCTCATGTCGGCGCAGTCGGTGCACCTCAACGACGAGGACTGCGTGGCGTTCGCGTTTCGCGACATGACCGAGGAAACCCGCATCCACGACACCCTGCTGTCGCGCAACAGCCTGCTGCAGCAGGCCGGGCGCCTGGCGCGGCTGGGCGCCTGGGACGACGTGCGCGGCCAGGGCATCGCCTACTGGTCGGACGTCTGCTACGACATCCACGGCCTGCCCCCGGGCGCCCCCCTGCCGCGCGACTACATCGCCGAGTACGTGGCGCCGGCCTGGCGCGACGCCCTGCGCGACACGGTCCGCGCCAGCATCCGGCAGAGCTCCGACTGGAGCATGGAAATCGAGATCGTGCGCGCCGACGGCCGCCCGGTCTGGGTGCGCTTGCGCGGCGAGCCCGTGGTCGAAGCCGGCCGCGTGGTGCGCATCCGCGGCGTGATCCTGGATATCGACGAATCCAAGCGTGCCGAACAGCTCCTGCGCCAGTCCGAGGAGCGCTTTGTGCGCATCTTCCAGCTGCTGCCCTACCCCATGGGCCTGACCCGGCGCGGCGACGGCCGCTACGTCGATGTCAATGCCGCATGGGAGCAGGCCCTGGGCTACACCCGCGCCGAAGCCATCGGCCAGTCGGCCATCTCGCTTGGCATCTACACGCCCGAGGGGCGCGCGGCCCTGATCGATGCGGTGCAGGCGAACGGCCGGCTCGAGAGCTACGAAGCGGTCATGACCCTGCGCAGCGGCGAGCAGCGCACGGTGTTGCAGTCGATGCGCGCCACAGAATTCGATGGCGAGCCCTGCTGGCTGTTCGCGCTGCACGACATCACGGAACGCAAGCGCAGCGAAGAGCAGGTGCGCGAGCGCGAGGAACTGCTCTCGCTCACCATCTCGGCGGCCTCGCTGGGCCTGTGGGACTGGAACCTGCAGACCGGCCTGGTCACGGGCGACAGCCGTTGGCGTGCCATGCGCGGCATGAAAGCGGACAGCGAAGCCGGCACACCGCCGGTGTCATGGACTGCCGCAATGGGCTCCTCCGACATCCAGAAAATCACCGCCGAACTGGCGCGGCACACGGCCCACCCGGCCACGCCGTTCGATGCCACCGTGCACATCACGCACCCGCGCGAGGGCGGGCGCTGGGTGCGTGCCCTGGGCAAGATCGTGAACACGGACGCCGCGGGCCAGCCGCTGCGCATGGTGGGCGTGGGCATTGACGTGACCTCGCAGCGCGAACAGGAGGAGCGGCTCCAAAGGCTGGCCCACTACGACGCGCTGACCGGTCTGCCCAACCGCGTGCTGCTGGCGCGCCGCCTCGAAGAGGCCATGGTCCACGCGCGCAGCCGCGGCACGCTGCTGGGTGTGGCCTACCTGGACCTGGACGGCTTCAAGCCCGTGAACGACCGCTTTGGCCACGAGGCCGGCGACCGCCTGCTGGTCGTGGCCGCCGCGCGCCTGACGCGTGCGCTGCGCTCGCTCGACTGCGTCGCGCGCCTGGGCGGCGACGAATTCGTCATCCTTCTGCCCGATCTGGCCGACGGGGCCGCCTGCGAGCGCGCGCTGCGCACCGTCATGCAGAGCATTGCCGCGCCCTACACGCTGGACACCGAGCGCGTCACCGTCACCGCAAGCATCGGCTACACCCTCTACCCGCAGGACGACGCCGATGCCGACGCCCTGCTGCGCCACGCCGACCACGCCATGTACGCGGCCAAGCAGGCCGGGCGAAACCGCTACCACCAGTTCGACGCCGCCCATGAGCGCGCCACGCAGCAGGTGCAGGAGCAGCTGGTGCAGCTGCGCGCGGCCCTGGCCGACGGCGAGTTCACGCTGTTCCTGCAGCCCAAGGTGGACATGCGACTGGGCACGGTGGTGGGGGCGGAGGCGCTGGCGCGCTGGCAACACCCCGAGCGCGGCCTGCTGTCGCCGGCGGCCTTCCTGCCGCTGCTGCACGACTCCGAACTGGAATTCGCCTTCGGCGCCTGGGTGGTGGACGCTGCACTGGCCCTGATCCGAGCCCTGGGCCAGGCCGGCCTGCAGCTTCCGGTGAGCATCAACATCGCGGCGCCCCACCTGCAGCAGAGCGGCTTTGCCGACTGGATGGCACAGCAGCTCGACCGCCATCCCGGGGTGCCGGCCCGGCTGCTCGAGATAGAGATCACCGAGACCGCCGCGCTCTACCACATCGACTCCGTGGCCACCACGCTGCGGGCGCTGCGCGAACTGGGCATCCTCACCTCGCTGGACGACTTCGGCACGGGCTACTCGTCCCTGACCTACCTGCGCCGCCTGCCGCTGAGCATGCTCAAGATCGACCAGAGTTTTGTGCATGGCATGGTGGGCGACGCCGGTGACCTGGCCATCGTGCAGGGCGTGGTGGGCCTGGCGCGCTCGTTTGGCTACCGCGTCATTGCCGAAGGGGTCGAGACCGTCGGCCAGGGCCAGATGCTGCTGGACATGGGCTGCTCGCTGGCGCAGGGCTATGCCGTCGCCCGTCCGATGCCGCTGGCCGACTTCATCGCCTGGGCCGCGCAGTGGCAGTCACCGCCCGAATGGCAGTACCACGGCCTGCCAGAAAAAGCATAAAAAGGCCGCTAACGCCTATCCAGCAAGCGTTAGCAGCTATTGATTTTGAATTTTCGCGCCCGACGGGCGCACTTCCTCAGTCGCCGATCAGCTCGCGCACCTGCTGCAGCGCGGCCGGGTCTTCCATGGTGGTCAGGTCGCCCGGGTCGCGGCGCTCGGCCACGGCCTGCAGGGCGCGGCGCAGCAGCTTGCCGCTGCGCGTCTTGGGCAGGGTGTTCAAGAAATGCACGCGCGCCGGCCGTGCCACGGCGCCCAGTTGCGCATCCACCCGCTGCATCACCTCGCCCTCCAGCTTCAGGCGCGCGGCCGGGTCCTGCAGGCCCGAGGCATCGCGCGGCACGGCGAACGCCATCGCCACCTGGCCCTTGAGGCTGTCGGCCACGCCCACCACGGCCACCTCGGCAATGTTGGGGTGGGACGAGATCGACTCCTCGATCTCGCGCGTGCCCAGGCGGTGGCCGGCCACATTGATCACGTCGTCGGTGCGGCCGAGGATGAAGTAATAGCCATCGGCGTCGCGGATGCCCCAGTCGAAGGTGCTGTAGACCATGCGGCCGGGAATGCTCTTCCAGTAGGTGCTGACAAAGCGCGCGTCGTCGCGCCACACGGTCTGCATGCAGCCCGGCGGCAGCGGCCCCTCGATGGCGACCACCCCTTTCTGGTCGGCACCCGTCAGTTCCTCGCCGCTCACCTCGTCGATCAGTTTGACGTTGTAGCCGTACATGGCCTTGCCGGGGCTGCCAAAGCGCGCGGTCTGCGGCTCGACGCCGTTGGCCAGCGTGAGGATGGGCCAGCCGGTTTCGGTCTGCCAGTAGTTGTCGATGATGGGTACGCCTAAAGCGTCGCTGATCCACTGCGCCGTGGGCTCGTCGAGCGGCTCGCCGGCCAGCCACAGGGCCTTGAGGCTGCTGACGTCGTGCTTCTTGAGCCAGGACGGGTCCTGCTTCTTCAGCACGCGCACCGCCGTGGGCGCCGAGAACATGTGCGTGACCTGGTATTTCTCGACGATGCTCCACCACACGCCCGCGTCGGGCCGCGTCGGCAGCCCCTCGTACAGGACGGTGGCCATGCCGGCGAGCAGCGGGCCGTAGATGATGTAGCTGTGCCCGACGACCCAGCCGATGTCGCTGGTGGCAAAGAACACATCGCCCGCCTTCGCATCAAAGATGTGCTTCATGCTGGCCGCCAGCGCCACAGCGTAGCCGCCGGTGTCGCGCTGCACGCCCTTGGGCTTGCCCGTGGTGCCACTGGTGTAGAGCGTGTAGCTCGGGTGCGCGGACTCGACCCATTCACAGGGCACGGCGGCGTCCAGGTGGCGCGCGCGCAGCGCCGCCCAGTCGTGGTCGCGGCCGGCGCGCATGGCCATGGGCGCGAGCCCCCGATCAACCATGAGTACGGCGGCGGGCTTGTAGCGCGACAGCGCGATCGCCTCGTCCAGCAAGGGCTTGTAGGGCACGACCTTGCCGCCGCGCGAGCCGGCATCGGCACTGACCACCGCCATGGGTTCGGCATCCTCGATGCGCGATGCCAGCGCGCCCGCGGCAAAGCCCCCGAACACCACCGAATGGAGTGCGCCGATGCGCACGCAGGCCAGCATGGCAAAGGCGGCCTCGGCGACCATGGGCATGTAGATGAGCACCCGGTCGCCCTTTTTCACGCCCAGGGCCTGCAGCGCCGCGGCCATGCGCTGCACCTCGGCGTGCAGCTCGGCAAAGCTGTAGCTGCGCTCGGTGTTCGTTTCGGTGGAAATGGCGATCAGCGCTGCCTGGTCGGCGCGCGTGGTCAGATGCCGGTCCACCGCGTTGTGGCACAGGTTGGTGGTGCCGCCCACGAACCAGCGCGCAAACGGGGGCCGGCTGTAGTCGCACACCTGCTCGGCCGGCGTGCGCCACTCGATCAACGCCGCCTGCTCGGCCCAGAAGGCATCGCGCTCGTCGATGGAGCGGCGGTAAAAGTCGGCGAATTTGCGCATGGGTGCTCCTTGGGGCCGGTGTCTGTGCCTGCTGGCAGGCGGATTATGAATTCATAATTATTCAGCACGGCCTTGCGGCAAACTGACGCAGCGACCACCGGCGGAACCGGTGGGCCGCGTGCAGGCCGACGACAATGGGGCCTGCCGGGCTGCGGCCTTCGCCCACACGCCGCGGCCCCTCCTTCTTCGCTGCTTGTACCGCTCCATGACGCCCCTCGCCACCCGCCACGCCCAGCCCCCACCCACCGCACCCGTGCCTTTTGCGCAAGCGCTGCTGTTCTGGTTCAAGCTCGGCTTCATCAGCTTTGGCGGGCCGGCGGGGCAGATTGCCATCATGCACGCCGAACTCGTGGAACGGCGCCGCTGGATCAGCGAACGGCGCTTCCTGCATGCGCTCAACTACTGCATGCTGCTGCCCGGCCCCGAGGCCCAGCAACTGGCCACCTACATCGGCTGGCTGATGCACCGCACCTGGGGCGGCATCGTGGCCGGGGCGCTGTTCGTGCTGCCGTCGCTGTTCATCCTGATCGCGCTGTCGTGGGTGTATGTGCGCTTTGGCGACGTGCCCGTCGTGTCCGGCATCTTCTATGGCATCAAGCCCGCCGTGACGGCCCTCGTGCTGCATGCGGCGCACCGCATCGGCACGCGCGCGCTCCAAAACGGCTGGATGTGGGGCATCGCGGCCGCATCGTTTGTGGCCATCTTTGTGCTGCATGCGCCGTTTCCCGCCATCGTGCTGGCCGCAGGGCTCATCGGCTTCTTCGGGGCGCGGCGCTGGCCCGCCGTCTTCGCGCTGGGGGGTGGTCCGCAGGAGGGCCAGGCAGGCTATGGTCCGGCCCTGATCGACGACGACACGCCCACGCCGGCGCACGCCCGCTTCTCGCGCCGCCATCTGGCCCGCGTGCTCGGGGCAGGCTTGGCGCTGTGGCTCGCGGCCATGGCGCTGCTGCTGGCCACGCAGGGCTGGGAGGGCGCGCTCACGCAGATGGGCTGGTTTTTCACCAAGGCGGCGCTGCTCACGTTTGGCGGCGCCTATGCCGTGCTGCCCTACCTCTACCAGGGCGCGGTCGAGCACTACCACTGGCTCAGCGGGCCGCAAATGATCGATGGCCTGGCGCTGGGCGAGACGACGCCCGGTCCGCTCATCATGGTCGTGGCCTTCGTGGGCTTTGTGGGCGGCTGGCTGCAGCAGGTGTGGGGAGCAGACGCACTGTTTGCGGGCGCCGCGGCGGCGGCGACGGTGGTGACGTTCTTCACCTTCCTGCCGTCCTTCGTCTTCATCCTGGCCGGTGGCCCGGCCGTGGAGGCCACCCACGGCAAACTCGGGTTCACGGCCCCGTTGAGCGCCATCACGGCCGCCGTGGTCGGCGTGATCCTGAACCTGGCGCTGTTCTTTGCCTACCACCTGCTCTGGCCGCGCGGCTGGGACGGGCCGTTCGATGCCCTGTCGGCGCTGATTGCGCTGGGGGCGGCGTGGGCGCTGTTTCGCTGGCGCATCGGCGTGCTGCCGCTGCTGGCGACCTGCGGCGCCGCAGGGCTGGCAGCGCGGTCACTGCTGGCCCTTTTTTAGCTCTTCATTCGATAGCATCCAGCGCTTGATGCACAAGCGCCAGAGCCCTAAAACAGGCTGATCTTCACTTGATCAGCCCCAGCACGTCCTTGAACGCGGGGTGCTCGCAGCTGCCCAGCCATTCGAACGCCACCATCTCGGTCGTCACCAGCTCGACGCCGGCTCCCGCGAGGCGGTCGAATGCGGCATCGCGGCTGCGCTCGGTGCGCGAGCTGCAGGCATCGGTCACGACCCACACCTCAAACTCGTCCTCGATCAGGTCGAGCGCGGTCTGCAGCAGGCACACATGCGCCTCGCAACCGGCGATGACGATGGCACCGCGCTCGGTAGCGAGCGGAGCGGCGGGTTTTTGCAGGTGTTTGGGCAGGCTGCGGGCGTTGCCGCCCTGGGGTTTGGCCGGCGGGCGCAGCCATTCGCCCAGGCCTTCTTCGGCGGCGCTGAAATGCATCTTGGACAGGGTCTTGTGGCACAGGGCGCGCAACTGCGCATCGTTCGGGCCCAGGCGCGAGGGGTTTTGCTCGGTGCCCCAGACCGGCACATCGAGCATGCGGGCGATCTCGGCCAGGCGGCGGGCATTGGCCAGCACGGCCGGGCCTTCGAAGATCGCCGGCATCAGGCGCTCCTGGTAGTCCACCAGGACGAGTTGGGATTCGGTGGCGTCAAGCAGCATGGCAAAACTTTCGGTGTCGGGAAACAAAATCTGGCTGCCATTGTCGCAGCGCCTAGCGCATCCAACCTGGCAAAACGGGGCAGCACCCTGCCCTCAAGCGCCCCAGGCACCGCTGTCGGAACCCGGACCGGCGCCGTGGTCGTGGTACCCTTGCGCCCCATGTCCAGATGGTTATGCATTCTTTTGCTCGCAGGGGCAACCGCCGCCCATGCCGCCCCGCCCCACGCAACGGGCGATGAGCGCGACCGCCAGATCGCCGAAAAGACCCTCCTGACCCAGCTCGACGCCGTGCGCCACAACGTCGTAGACCGCACCTCGGACCTGGTCGTCACCGCCATGGGCTTTCTGGGAGTGCCCTACCGCCGCGGCGGCAACAGCGCCGAAACGGGTTTCGATTGCAGCGGCTTCGTGCGCGCGATCTACGGGCAGACCGTCGGCTTGATATTGCCGCGCCGCGCCGACCAGCAGGCAGCGGCCACCGAATCGATTGACAAGAAGGAACTGCAGCCCGGCGACCTGGTGTTCTTCAATACCATGCGCCGCGCCTTCAGCCACGTGGGAATTTACGTCGGCGACGGCAAGTTCATCCACTCGCCACGCAGTGGCGCACAGGTGCGCGTGGAAGACATGCGCACCAGCTACTGGCAGCGCCGCTTCGATGGCGCACGCCGCGTCACCACGGCCGAACTGCAGACCCAACCCCTGGATTGACTCCAGCGGGGGAAACACCAAGGGCGCGATGGCCCGCCGACCAGTGGAACTTAAGGACCGATCACCGTGGTCGTCTCGGTCGCCTGCACGGGCTGGCCGACTTCATTGACCGGGCGCGCCTGCGGGTTGCGCAGCATTTCCTGGGCCTGTGCCATGTCCTGCTTGTAGTTGGCGCGGGCATCTGCCTCGCAACTCTTGCGCTGGGCGGTCGGCTCGCCACGGCACTCTTGCAGCGCGACCTTCAGCCCGCCGCCGGCTTCCCGGATGGCAGACTGATAGCGCTGCTGCGGCGTCGTGTCAGGCAGCTCACCGCGCATCAGCTCTGCCGTGTTGTCTTGCGCCAGCGCGGTGGTCGAAATGCCCCATGCCCCGCCGAGTGCGGAGGCAGCCACCAGCGCCATCCAGTGTTTCTTCTTCATTATCATCGTCACTCCCGTGTTGCTGGCGCCGGCAGTGTGCCTGCGCTGTGGCCCGTGGGCTTGGTGTTCCTTGCCTCTGAGCCAGAAACA
>NZ_MWOM01000064.1:0-21399 GCF_012931925.1 Acidovorax sp. SRB_24 | reverse complement strand
GATTAGCTCAGCGGTAGAGCACTGCCTTCACACGGCAGGGGTCACATGTTCGATCCATGTATCGCCCACCAAAAACGAAAGACCGGCCATCAGTGGCTGGTCTTTTTTTTTGCCTTTTGCACGTCGGGTCCGTGGGGTGCCGTGCATTGGTACAGACAATGCACTGCGGGACGGCGGCGACGACCCGCACCTTGCGCGGTGCGGGCGCACCAGGGCCGGCGCCCTGGTCTCTTGCAGGAGCTTACTAATGACAGATTCCGTGGATTGCGCCGTCATCGGCGCAGGGGTGGTGGGCCTGGCGGTTGCGCGCGCCCTGGCGCTGCGTGGCCGCGAGGTCATCGTGCTGGAGGCCGCGCCGGCCATCGGCACAGGCACCAGTTCGCGCAACAGCGAGGTCATCCATGCGGGCATCTACTATCCCGAGGGGTCGCTCAAGTCGCGCCTGTGCGTGCAGGGCCGCGAGATGCTGTACGGCTACTGCGCTGCGCGCGGCATTCCTTACCGCCGCTGCGGCAAGCTGATCGTGGCCACCCGCGCCGAGCAGCTGGCGCAGCTGCACGGCATCGTCGCGCGCGCGGCCGCCAATGGTGTGGTGGATTTGCAATGGCTCGACCGCGATGCCGCGCGGGCGCTGGAGCCTGCCCTGGAGTGCGTGGCGGCGCTGCATTCGCCCAGCACCGGCATCGTCGACAGCCACGCCCTGATGCTGGCGCTGCAGGCCGACCTGGAGCATGCGGGCGGGCTTGTGGCATTGAATTCACCTCTGGCCCATGCCCGGTGCGCGCAAGATGCTATTTTGTTGATAGCGGAGGATGGCACGCAGCTGCAGGCACGCACCGTTGTCAATGCCACCGGGTTGGCGGCGCCGCTGCTGGCGCGGCGCTTCGAGGGGCTGGATCCACGGCATGTCCCCACGCCCTATTACGCCAAGGGCAGCTACTTCACCCTCAGCGGCACGGCGCCTTTCAGCCGCCTTGTTTACCCGGTGCCCGAAGCCGCTGGCCTGGGCGTGCACCTGACGCTGGACTTGGGCGGCCAGGCCAAGTTCGGCCCCGATGTGCAGTGGGTCGAGGCGCCCGACGACCTGACCGTGGACCCGGCCCGGGGCGATGCCTTCTACAGCGAAGTGCGCCGGTACTGGCCCGGCCTGCGCGCAGGCAGCTTGGTGCCGGGCTATGCCGGCATGCGGCCCAAGCTCAGTGGCCCTGGTGCACCGGCCGCCGATTTCGTGATCCAGGGGGAGCGCGACCATGGCGTGCGCGGGCTCGTCAACCTGTTTGGCATCGAGTCGCCAGGCCTGACCAGCGCGCTGGCCATCGCGGAGCAGGTAGCGAAGATGCCGTGAATTTGTCGGACAGGGGCTCAAAAAGCACCGCCATGCGCTCTTTGGGTACCTGGCGCCCGAACAGCTCGCTAAGATGGGTTCTGCAGCACCGCCACGAGGCTGCGCGCTATCGATTCCTGTTTTTCACACAACGAAAGGCTGATATGACGACCTCTGCTTCCGACACCATTTCTTCCACCCAAAGCGAACTTGAGAAACTGGTTTCCGATTTGCGTGGGTTGCTGTCCAGCCGAGATCTCGACAGCATCCCCCAGATCAAGCTCCTGCGCCAGCGCATGGACGATGGCATGCACAACGTGCGCGATGCCGCGGTGGAAGCTGCGCAAGAGGCCGCGCGCCAAGCCAAGGAGGCCGCCCGTGCGGCAGACCGCTATGCACACGACGAGCCGTGGCGCGTGGCCGGGGCCGCTCTCGCCGTTGGCGCGCTGGTCGGCTTCCTGCTGTCGCGCCGTTGAACTTGTGTGGGCGGCTGCGCAGGCCGCCCGGTCTCTGACAGGAGGACGTGCATGAACTGGATTTCCCTGCTTGGTCTGGAGGCCATGGTCGCACGCTGGCGTGCCGCTGTCATGGAGGGCGCCCTGGCTGCAGAAGACCGCCTGGAGCTGGCGCAGTTGGAGTGGCGAGAACACAAGCGCCGACTGCGCAACACCGTGCTGCTGGCGCTGGCGATCGCAGGCTTGACGGTGGTGGCCTTGGTGCTGCTGTCGCTCGCGCTCGTGGTTCAGTTCTGGGACACACCGCACCGCACCGTGGCGACATGGAGCGTCGCGGGCGTGTGGCTTGCGCTGTGGCTTGGTGCGCTGGTGGCGCTGTGGGCCACGGTGCACGCGGCCGGGGGCGCGTTTGCGCTCACGCGCCGCGAACTGGCCCAGGATTGGCACGACATCAAGGAGCAGCTGTGAGCAAGTCTGAATCTTTCTCTGACAAGAATCTGCCTGTTCCCACGCCCGCGCAGCAACGCATCATCGAGCGCATGGCCGCGCAACGCGAACGCCTGCGCGCACGGCGTGCGCGGCGCGAGCAGTTCTTGGCGATGCGCAAGGCCGAGGGAGGGCTGGGCGCGGATGCGCCTTTGCCTTTGCGCGTTGCGGTGTTTGCCAAGCAGCATCCGGCCGCACTGGCCGCCTTGGCCGGTCTGGCCTTGGTGCTCGGACCCAAGCGGCTCGTGGCATGGGCCGGTGTCGTGCTGCCGTTGCTAACGCGCTTGCGCTAGCCTGGAAGGCAGGAAAAAAGTGCTTCAGGAGCGCCGCGGATCGAAGGCAAACCGCGTTGCGCGGCAGTCCGCAGGCCCGGGCGGACGTCAGGCCATGGTCTTGAGAGCGCGTGCGACGCGGCTGGGGAGTGCAGGGCCTTCGTAGATCAACCCCGTATAAATCTGCACCACGTCTGCGCCCGCCCGCACCTTGGCCACGGCATCTTCCGCGCTCATGATGCCGCCCACACCGATGATGGGGTAGCGGCTGCCCAGGGCCGCGCGCAGCTGGCGTATGACCTGGTTGCTGGCCTCCAGGACCGGGGCGCCGCTCAGTCCTCCCGCCTCTTGCGCATGGCACAGGCCTTGCACGGCGTCGCGGCGTATGGTGGTGTTGGTGGCGATGACGCCGTCCATGCCGTGGCGCTCGAGCGCGCTGGCAATGACGGCGACCTGGGCCTCCTCGAGGTCCGGGGCGATCTTCACAAAGATGGGCACGCGCTTTTCCTTGCCGCCGGTGCCCGCATGCTGGCGTGCCAGCACTTCGCGCCGCTCGGCAATCGCGCCCAGCAGCGCGTCGAGGGCGGCGTCGCTTTGCAGCGTGCGCAGGTTCTGCGTGTTGGGCGAACTGATGTTGACGGTCACATAGTCGGCGTGCGGGTAGACACCGTCCAGGCAACTCAGGTAGTCGTTCCTGGCTTCTTCCATCGGCGTGCTGGCGTTCTTGCCGATATTCAGACCCAGCAGCATGGGGTGGGCCCGTTGTTGCGAGCGAAATCGGGCGCGCTGGACGTTGTGCACGAACGCTTCGAGCCCATCGTTGTTGAAGCCCAGCCGATTGACCAGCGCCCGTGCCTCGGGCAGGCGGAACATGCGCGGCTTGGGATTGCCGGGCTGTGGCTGGGGCGTCACGGTACCGACCTCGACAAAACCGAATCCCATGGCGCTGAGTGCGTCAATGCAGCGTGCGTTCTTGTCCAGCCCGGCGGCCATGCCGACGCGGTTGGGAAATGTCAGGCCCGCCAGTTCGACGGGGTCGTCCACGGTGTCATGGCACCAGGCCCACTGCAGGGGCGTGCCCTGACCGCGGGCCAGCATGTCCATGGTGAGATCGTGGGCCGCTTCGGCATCCATGCCAAACAAAAACGGGCGGGTGAGGGCGTAGGGAATCAGGGACATGGGGATAATTCAGGGCTAACCTTCTTATTCTCGCCCATGACGACCTCCTCCCCCCTGACCCAAGACGAACTCAAGGCCCAAGTCGGCCAGGCTGCCTTGCGCTATATCGTGCCCGGCGACATCGTGGGCGTCGGCACCGGCTCCACAGTCAACAAGTTCATCGACGCACTGGCTGGCATCAAGGACCAGGTCCGCGCAGCCGTTTCCAGTTCGGTCGCCAGCACCGATCGCCTGCGCGCCCTGGGAATCGACGTGGTGGATGCCAACGAAGTGGAGCAACTGGCGGTGTACGTCGATGGTGCCGACGAGATCGATGACCACGGCTTCATGGTCAAGGGCGGCGGCGCGGCGCTGACGCGCGAAAAAATCGTGGCCGCGCTCGCCCAGCGCTTTGTTTGCATCGCGGACGAGTCCAAGCGCGTTGCCGTGCTTGGAAAGTTTCCCCTGCCGGTGGAGGTCATTCCAATGGCGGCTCGGCACATCGCCCGCCGGTTTGCCGCGCTCGGCGGCCATGCCACATTGCGCCTGAAGGACGGGGCGCCGCTGGTGACCGACAACGGCCAGCACATCCTGGACGTGACAGGGCTGTCGATCACCGATCCCCTGGCCTTGGAGTCCGAGGTGAACCAGTGGCCCGGCGTGGTTTGCGTAGGAATCTTTGCGCACCAGAAGGCGTCGGTGTGCCTTTTGGGCACGGCGCACGGGGTGCAAACGCTGGCCTATTGAGCGTTTGCGCGGCGAGAATTGCCGGCTTGGGGACGTAGCGTGGAGCGCCGGTGCCTCAGAAGCGGATGCCCGCAGGGTTGGGCGGCGTCGGCCCGCGCGGCACTGCCGGTTCCTGGCGGACGGCAGGCGGCGCATTGCCAGGGGCTGCCGCCGTTGCGGGAGCAGGGGATGGCGTGCGTTGGATGGCCACCAGAGGGGTGGGCGCGGCTCGGCGGTACTGGGGGGGCAGCTGCGACTGCTTGGGGTAGCCGGCCGCATCCAGGTACTGCGTCCATTCACTGTCCGAAAAACCCGTCAGCTGCTGGCCCCCGATGGTGCCAAAGGGCAGGCTGGAGCCGCCACTGAGGCGCTGCAGGGCGTCGATGTCTTCGTTGCTGGCCACGGTGCGCTCGGTGAAGGGCACGCCGCGCTGGACTAGCAGATTGCGCGCGCTGGCGCACGGCGTGCAGTCGGCGCCCGTGTACAGCGTGACCGGAAAGCGCGTGGCGATCTGGCGCAGCTCGTAGGGCAGGGCAGTGGCCTGACCGGCCTCTGGTGCGGCGCCGGCCCGCCCGGCCCGGGCGGGCTCCGCGTCGTTGCCCGGCGCGCGGTCGGAAAAGGTCACCTTGCCGTCCGGCCCGACGATGCGGTAGACCGGCTGGGCCTGTCCCGGGCCGGCCCAGGCCAGAGTGCACAGCAGGGTGGCCAGGGCAAGGAAGGGGCGGGGCAGGGGCATGCTCAATCTCCAGAACGTTCAGCGCAGTGGGTGAAGGTGCAAGGCGTGCTCAGGCCATGCCCTGGTGGCGCAACAGCGCCTCCAGGTTGGGCTCGCGGCCGCGGAAGGCCTTGAACGATTCCATGGCCGGGCGGCTGCCGCCGGCCTCCAGGATGGCCTGGCGGTAGCGCCGCCCCGTCTCCTGGCAGGGCGATCCGTCGGGGCCGACGGTTTCCTCGAACGCGGCATAGGCATCGGCGCTCAGCACCTCGGCCCATTTGTAGCTGTAGTAGCCGGCCGCATAACCGCCCGCAAAAATGTGGCTGAAGGTGTGCGCTGTGCGGCTGAAGGCCGGGGGCTGCAGCACGGACACCTCCTGGCGCACCTGCGCCAGCAGCGGCATGAAGTCGTGCGCCGGATCGTGCGAAGTGTGCAGCAGCATGTCGAACAGCGCGAATTCGATCTGGCGCAGCGTGCCCATGCCGCTCTGGAAGTTCTTGGCCGCCATCATCTTGTCGAACAGGGTGCGCGGCAGCGGCTCGCCCGTGTCCACGTGCGCGCTCATGTGCTTGAGCACGTCCCATTCCCAGCAGAAATTTTCCATGAACTGGCTGGGCAGTTCAACCGCGTCCCATTCGACGCCGCCAATGCCCGACACGTCGCGCTCGTTCACTTGCGTGAGCATGTGGTGCAGCCCGTGGCCGAACTCATGGAACAGGGTGATGACGTCGTCGTGCGTGAGCAGCGCCGGCTTGCCATCGACGCCGCCGGCAAAGTTGCAGACCAGGTGCGCGACCGGCGTCTGCAGCTCGCCGGTGTCGGGTCGCAGCCAGCGCGTGCGCATGTCGTCCATCCACGCGCCGCCGCGTTTGCCGGTGCGTGCAGGCTGGTCGAGGTAGAACTGGCCCACCAGCTGCCCGGCCCGCTCAATGCGGTAGAACGCCACGGCGGGATTCCAGACCGCCGCGTCATCCGGGCGAATGGCCACCTCGAACAGTGTCTCGACGATCTTGAACAGCCCCGCCAGCACCTTGGGGGCGGTGAAGTACTGTTTGACCTCCTGCTCGCTGAAGGCGTAACGCGCTTCCTTGAGCTTCTCGGCAACGTAGGGCCAGTCCCAGGCCTGCGGGTCGCCCAGGCCCAGGCTCTCCGCGGCAAAGGCGCGCAGGTCGGCCACGTCCTTTTCGGCGTAGGGCCGGGCGCGGTGCGCCAGGTCGCGCAGGAAGGCGATCACCTCGTCGGCCGACTCGGCCATCTTGGGCACGACGGACACCTCGCCGAAATTGGCGTAGCCCAGCAGGTGCGCCTCTTCCTGGCGCAGCGCCAAAATTTCCTGGATCAGGGCCGTGTTGTCGTATTTCACGGCCTCGCCCGCGGCCTGGTCGGAGGCGCGCGTGACGTAGGCGCGGTACAGCGTCTCGCGCAGCGCGCTGCTGCGGGCAAACTGCATCACCGGCAGATAGCAAGGCATCTTGAGCGTGAGCTTGAAGCCGTCCTTGCCCTCGGCGCGCGCGGCGGCCTGCGCGGTCTGCTGGACGTCGGAGGGTACGCCGTCGAGCTCGTCGGCACGGGCGTAGTAGGCGTATGCGTCGGTCGCATCGAGCGCGTTTTCGCTGAACTTCTGCTGCAGCTCGGCCTGGCGCTCCTGGATCTGCGCAAAGCGCTCCTTGGCAGCGCCTTGCAGCTCGGCGCCCGACAGCACGAAGTTGCGCACTGCGTTCTTGAGCGCCTGGCGCTGTTCGGTGTTGAGCCCGGCCGGGTCGATGGCCTTGTACTTGGCGTAGAGCCGCTCGTCGGCGCCCAGGCGTGTCCAGAACTCGGTCACACGCGGCAGCGCCTCGTTGTAGGCCGCGCGCAGCTCGGGCGTGTCGGCCACGCTGTTGAGGTGGCTCACCACGCCCCAGGAGCGGCCCAGCTGTTCGGTGGCCACGTCCAGCACGCGCGCGATGTCGTCCCAGCGCGCGGGAAACGCGGGCGCCGTGACGGTTTCGAGCGCCTGGCTGGCGCGCGCCAGCAGCGCGTCCATGGCGGGCGCCACGTCACTGGGGGCAATGCGGTCGAATGCGGGCAGGGCGGAGAAGTCGAGGAGGGGATTGCTCATGCGGGCTTAGATGGCGTCGCCTGGGGGCGGTTCAAGGTGGTAGGGGCGCGGGAGGTGTGTCAGGCGCCGGCGGCGCGCTCTGCCGCTTCGAGGGTATTGACCAGCAGCATGGTGATGGTCATGGGGCCGACGCCGCCGGGCACGGGGGTGATGTGGCCCGCCACGTTCTTGACGCCGTCAAAGTCCACGTCGCCGCAGAGTTTGCCTTCGTCGTTGCGGTTCATGCCGACGTCGATGACGACGGCGCCGGACTTGACCATGTCGGCCGTGAGCACGTTGCGCTTGCCCACCGCGGCGACGATCACGTCGGCCTGCAGGGTCTGCGCCTTGAGGTCCTGCGTGGCGCTGTGGCAGATGGTGACGGTGGCGTTTTGGGCCAGCAGCATGAGCGCCATCGGCTTGCCCACGATGTTGCTGCGTCCGATGACGACCGCGTGCTTGCCGCGCAGGTCGTAGCCAATGGATTCGAGCATCTTCATGCAGCCGTATGGGGTGCAGGGCCAAAAACCTGGCATGCCGGTCATCAGCGCTCCGGCGCTGGCGATGTGGAAGCCGTCCACGTCCTTGGCGGGCGAGATGGCTTCAATCACCTTTTGCGCATCGATGTGCTTGGGCAGGGGCAGTTGCACCAGGATGCCGTGGATGGACGGGTCGTTGTTGAGCGCTTCGACGCGTGCCAGCAGCGCAGCCTCGGTCATGTCGGCGCCGTACTTCTCGAGCACCGAGTGCAGGCCGCTGTCCTCGCACGCCTTGACCTTATTGCGCACATAGACCTGCGAGGCCGGGTTGTCGCCGACCAGCACCACGGCCAGGCCAGGCGTGACGCCGCGGGCCTTCAGGGTGGCGGCGCGTTGGGCGACGTCGGTGCGCAGTTGGCGGGAAAGGGCGTTGCCGTCTATCGTTTGGGCTGTCATGGTCAAATATCAATGAAAAAAGCCTCTAGCGCTTATGTAGTAAGCGCTAGAAGCTATTGAAAGTGTAGCGGTCAGGCTTTGGCGGTGGTTTGGCCGAGCGCAATCTTGAGCAGGTCGGCGACGGTGTTGGCGCCGAGTTTTTCCATGATGTTGGCGCGGTGCGCCTCCACGGTCTTGATGCTGATGCCCAGGTCGTCGGCGATCTGCTTGTTCAGGCGGCCGGCGACGATGCGTTCCAAGACCTGCGCTTCGCGGCTCGTCAGCTTGGACAGCAGCGCATCGCGGCTGGCCGCCTGCTGGTGGCCGGTGAAGGCTTCGCGCGCATGGTCGAGCATGCGCTCCACCAGGGCAATCAGCTCTTCTTCGTTGAACGGTTTCTGGATGAAGTCGAGTGCGCCCTTCTTCATGGTGTTCACGGCCATGGGCACGTCGCCGTGGCCCGTGATGAAGACGATGGGCAGAGGGGACTTGCGTTCGATCAGGCGGTCTTGCAGCTCCAGACCCGTCATGCCACCCATGCGGATGTCGACGATCAGGCAGGCAACTTCGCGCGGGTCGTAGCGTGAGAGAAAGGATTCCGCCGAATCAAAACAGCGCACCCGGTAATCCTTGCCTTCGAGCAGCCACTGCAACGAATCGCGCACGGCTTCGTCGTCGTCGACCACATACACAGTGCCTTTTTTCGGAATCAAGCTCATGCAATTGTCCTCGGGGGATGTACATTAGCTACAGAATTCGTAGCATCGTTGTCAGGCGCAGCAAGCGGAAGCCAAAAAGAGAACCTGCAGCCCGTGACTTCGGAACCATTGTAGATGTTCTCCGCCTGCATTCTCCCCTGGTGGGATTCGACAATGCTGCGGCACAAATTGAGGCCCATGCCCATGCCTTCCTGCTTGGTCGAGAAAAAGGCTTCGAACAGGCGCTCGAGCACTTCCTGCGCCAGTCCCTGGCCGGTGTCCTGCACCGAAAACTCGACCACCTGCTGGCCCTCGATCTGCTTGGGCACGACACGCAGTTCCACGCTGCGCCTTGCCGGCGTGCGGCGTGCCTGGGCAATCGATTCGGCGCCGTTCTTCATGAGGTTGATCAGCACCTGTTCGATCAGGATGGAGTCGGCCATGACCTGCGGCAGCCGTGCCGCGACATAGTGCGTCAGGCGCACGTTGTGGCGACGCAGTTCGATGTCCGCCAGCTCCAGCGCTTCGCCGACCATGCTGGAGACATCGGCCAGCGTGCGGTTGGGCTCGCTCTTCTTCACGAAGTCCCGGATGCGCTGGATGATCTGCCCGGCGCGCTGCGCCTGGTGCGAGGTTTTCTCCAGCGCCGCGAGCAGGGCCTCCTGCGTGATCTGGCCGCTGTGGATACGCGAGACGATGCCGTTGCAGTAGTTGTTGATGGCGGTGAGCGGTTGGTTGAGCTCGTGCGCCACGCTCGATGCCATCTCGCCCATGGTGATCAGGCGGCTGACCGACTGCGCGCGCTCGGTTTGCCGGGCGGTCTGCTCCTCGGCCTGGCGCCGGGGCGTGATGTCGGTGGCAATCACCATCTGGGCCAGGCGCCCGTCGACCCAGCTGAGGTAGCGCGAGCGCACTTCCAGCCACTTGCCCAGTTCGGGCAAGAAGATTTCGGCGTTCTCGGTGTGGGCGCTGGTCAGGGTGTCGGTGGGCAGCCCCATGAGCCCGTCTTCGCCGTCTGCGCTGTCGCTGCCGGCGTTCTTGGCAGGCAGCACGCCGGCCTGGGCCACGAGCTGCAGGTGTCCGTCGGTCTGTGAGCCAAACCACTGGCGGTAGAGTTTGTTGGCGAACAGCAGCTCTTCGCTGCCCAGGGGGGCCACCGAGACCGAGGCGTCAAGCGCTTCGAGCACGATGGTGAAGCGCTCATGCGATGCCGAGAGTTGCTCGCGGATGCGGTTGGGCTCGGTGATGTCGGTCATCGAGGTCATCCACCCGGTCTGCTGGCCGCGCGCGTCGATCAGCGGAGAGACGTAGAGCCGGGCATCGAAGATGGCGCCGTTCTTGCGCCGCACCCGCACCTGGAAGCCCCCGGACACGGTCTTGCCGTTGAGCTCGTCCTGCAGGCGCGCGTGCAGCGTGTCCAGGTCGGCGTCGGGCCAGTAGGGGAACGGCGGTGTCTGGCCCACCAGTTCGGCCTCGCTCCAGCCTGTCATCTGGCAGAACGCTGCGTTCACGTAGGTGATGCGGCCCTGCAGGTCGAGCGCGCGCATGCCGGTGAGCACCGAGTTTTCCATGGCGCGGCGGAAATTGGTTTCTGCCACCAGGGCCATCTGCGCCTGCATGCGCCGGCGTGTGTGGCGCCAGGTGGCAATCAGCATCCACGCCGTCATGGTGCTGAGCGTGACCACCAGCCAGAACAAGCCGCTGCCGACCACGCCCAGCGAGGTGCGGTACGCCTGGGCCCGCAGCACCAAGCCGTTGCCCACGGGCGAGACGGGCACTTCGTATTCGTTGGCGCGCTTGCTCCAGGGCTGCCAGGGCATGGTGGCGCTGCGAGGCGCCAGCGGCGTGCCGGCGAGCACCTGGTGCTGCGCGTCGAGCAGCGTCACGGCATAGCGCGCCAGTACCTCGGTGGGAGTGCCGTAGCGCAGCAGGCTGTCGATGGAATACTCGCCCAATACCACGCCGCCAAACTTGCCCTGCACATTGAGTGGCACCTGCAGCTGCAGCAAAGGCGTGGGCTCGCCACTGCCGGCGGCGGGTTGCACATAGACCGGCTGCTGCAGGTCGCGCGTGAGGTCGAAGGCGTCGGCGGTGTCGCCTTTCTTCAGCACCTCGCCGGGCACGCGCATCTGGCCGCCCGAGAGTGTGGGCGCTGCGTGGCTGGCACGGATGTGGCCGCGCGCATCGATCCAGGTTATGGCCTGGAGCTCGGGGTACTGGCTGATCAGGGCCTCTGCGCGCTGGTCGAACTGGGGGCGCTCCAGCTCCTGGTTCGACAGATCGCGTGCAATGCGCATGATCTGTTCCTGGCGCTCGAGCAGGCGCAGGCGCACGCGCTGCTGTGCGTACTCCACATCGCGGCGCAGCGCCTCCTGCTCGCGCTCGCCTTCCTCCATGCGCAGATACCAGAAAGCCGCCACGATGGCCGCCATGAACAGCAGCACGGCCGCCAGCGGAGCCAGCGCGGCAAAGCGGTCCTGACGCGTGGGCGAGAGACTGCGCCACCATGCGCGCCACGAGCGCGCGAGCGCGGCAGTGCGCGATGGCGCGGGGGCGAGAGAGGGCGAGTGCATGGGCCGAGTGTAGGGGAGCGCAGGGTGCACCGCGATGGTGCGGAAAATGTGCGTTTGCAGCAATTTATCGTATTATGAAATCTAAAAGCATAATTTGAAATAAGAAAAAAATATGAGAAACTTGGCGGCACGCACTAAATTGCGGTCTATATCTCCAGGAGACAAACCATGTCAGCACAGCCCGATCCTCGCGCCGGCAGCGGCGCATTGCCAGCCCCCGACGCCGACCAGCAAGAGACCCGAGAGTGGATGGATGCGCTGTCCGCCGTGATCGACAAGGAAGGCGCAGAACGCGCCCATTTCCTGCTCGAACAGCTGCTCGAGCACGCGCGCCAAAGCAGCATCGACATGCCGTTCTCTGCCAACACGGGCTATGTGAACACCATCGAAAAAGACCAGGAAGCGCGCTGCCCTGGCAACCTGGAGCTCGAAGGGCGCCTGCGCGCCTATATGCGCTGGAACGCCATGGCGATGGTGGTCAGGGCCAACCGCATCCACCCGCCCGAAGGCGGCGACCTGGGCGGCCACATCGGCTCCTTCGCCTCGCTGGCCAACATGTTCGCGGCCGGCTTCAACCATTTCTGGCACGCCGAGAGCAACGAACCTGGCAAAGAGCACGGCGGTGACTGTCTCTACATCCAGGGCCACGTCTCGCCCGGCATCTATGCCCGCGCCTACATGGAAGGGCGCCTCACCGAAGAGCAGCTGAACAACTTCCGCCAGGAGGTCGATGGCAAGGGCCTGTCGAGCTACCCGCACCCCAAGCTCATGCCCGAGTTCTGGCAGTTTCCGACGGTGTCCATGGGCCTCGGCCCGCTGATGGCCATCTACCAGGCGCGCTTCCTCAAGTACCTGCACGCGCGCGGCATTGCCAACACCGAGAACCGCAAGGTCTGGGTGTTCTGCGGCGACGGCGAGATGGACGAGGTCGAATCGCTGGGCGCGATCAGCCTGGCTTCGCGCGAGAAGCTCGACAACCTGATCTTCGTCATCAACTGCAACCTGCAGCGCCTGGACGGCCCGGTGCGCGGCAACGGCAAGATCATCCAGGAGCTCGAAGGCGAATTCCGCGGCTCGGGCTGGAACGTGATCAAGCTGATCTGGGGCAGCCGCTGGGACGATCTGCTCGCCAAGGACAAGGACGGTGCGCTGCGCAAGATCATGATGGAGTGCAACGACGGCGACTACCAGGCGTTCAAGGCCAACGACGGCGCCTACGTCCGCAAGAACTTCTTCGGCCGCGATCCGCGCACGTTGAAGATGGTCGAGCACATGAGCGACGACGAGATCTGGAACCTGCGCCGCGGTGGCCACGATGCGCAGAAGGTCTATGCCGCCTTCCACGCTGCCAACGAGACCAAGGGCCAGCCCACCGTGCTGCTGGTCAAGACCGTCAAGGGCTTTGGCATGGGCAAGATCGGTGAAGGCAAGAACACCGTGCACCAGACCAAAAAGCTGGGCGACGAGGACATCAAGGCTTTCCGCGACCGCTTCAACATCCCGATCCCCGACAGCCAGATCGCCGACCTGCCGTTCTACAAGCCGGCCGACGACACGCCCGAGATGCGCTATCTGCATGAGCGCCGCCAGGCCCTGGGTGGCTACCTGCCGCACCGCCGCACCAAGGCCGACGAGCAGTTCAATGTGCCGCCGCTCGACACTTTCAAGGCCATCCTCGACCCGACCCCCGAGGGCCGCGAGATCTCGACCACGCAGGCCTATGTGCGCTTTCTCACGCAACTACTGCGCGACAAGGAACTGGGTCCGCGTGTCGTACCGATCCTGGTCGACGAAGCGCGCACCTTTGGCATGGAAGGCTTGTTCCGCCAGATCGGCATCTACAACCCTGCGGGCCAGCAGTACACCCCGGTCGACAAAGACCAGGTCATGTACTATCGCGAGGACAAGGCCGGCCAGATCCTGCAGGAAGGCATCAACGAAGCCGGCGGCATGAGCAGCTGGATCGCGGCGGCCACGAGCTACAGCACGAGCAACCGGATCATGATCCCGTTCTACGTGTACTACTCGATGTTCGGCTTCCAGCGCGTCGGCGACCTGGCCTGGGCGGCGGGCGACATGCAGGCGCGCGGCTTCCTGCTCGGCGGCACCTCGGGCCGCACCACGCTCAATGGCGAAGGGCTGCAGCACGAAGACGGCCACAGCCACATCCTGGCCAACACCATCCCCAACTGCGTGACCTACGACCCGACCTTCGCCCACGAAGTGGCGGTGATCATGCACGACGGCATGCGCCGCATGGTGCAGGAGCAGGAAAACGTCTTCTACTACATCACGCTGCTCAACGAGAACTACCCAATGCCGGGCCTCGAAGCCGGCACGGAAGAGCAGATCATCAAGGGCATGTACCTGTGCAAGCCTGGCCAGAAGGTGCCGCAAAGCGGCCTGCGCGTGCAGCTGCTCGGCTCGGGCACCATCCTGCGCGAGTCATTCTTCGCGCAAGAACTGCTCGAAAAGGACTGGGGCATTGCCGCCGATGTGTGGAGCTGCCCGTCGTTCAACGAACTGACCCGCGACGGCCAGGAGGTGGAGCGCTGGAACCTGCTGCACCCGCTGGAAGCCCCGCGCGTGCCGTTCGTGACCGAGCAGCTCGCCAAGAGCACCGGCCCCGTGATCGCATCGACCGACTACATGAAGGCCTATGCAGAGCAGATCCGCCCCTACATGCCCAAGGGCCGCCACTACAAGGTGCTGGGCACGGACGGCTTTGGCCGCTCGGACTTCCGCCGCAAGCTGCGCGAGCACTTTGAGATCGACCGCCATTACATTGTGCTGGCGGCACTGCGCGCACTGGCCGATGGGGGCCAGGTGCCGGTGACCAAGGTGGCCGAAGCGATTGCCAAGTACGGTATCGCCACCGACAAGATCAACCCGCTGCACGCCTGAAGACGAACGGGAGACAACTATGGCAATGGTAGATATTCAAGTTCCCGACATCGGCGACTTTGACGAAGTGGCCGTGATCGAAGTGCTGGTCCAGCCGGGCGACACGATCAAGGCAGAGCAGTCGCTGGTCACTGTGGAGTCCGACAAGGCCTCGATGGAGATTCCGTCCAGCCACGCGGGCGTGGTCAAGGAGCTGCGCGTGGCCCTGGGCGACAAGATCAAGCAGGGCTCGGTCATCGTGGTGCTGGAAACCGCCGACGCGGCAGCGCCCGCACCGGCGCCCGCAGCGGCTGCACCGGTTGCGGCACCCGCCGTGGCGGCACCTTCGCCTGCGCCCGCTGCAGCGCCTGCTCCGGCAACGCCGGCCGCCGCGAGCACGGTGGATCTGCGCATCCCCGACATCGGTGATTTCAAGGATGTCACCGTGATCGAGATGCTCGTCAAGGTCGGCGACACCGTGGCCCTGGAGCAATCGCTGTTCACCGTGGAGTCCGACAAGGCCTCGATGGAAATCCCATCGCCGGCCGCGGGCGTGCTCAAGGCGCTCAGCATCAAAGTGGGCGACAAGGTCAACATCGGCGATATGGTCGGCCAGATCGAAGGCGTGGGCGCTGCCGCGGCACCCGCCGCTGCGCCGGCTCCGGCGGCCGTGGCCGCTGCCATAGCGCCTGCTGCGGCCCCGGCCGCAGCGCCCCAGTCCGCTGCCACGCCTTCGGCTCCGCAGGCCGCCGTGCCGGCACACAACCCCACCGTGGCACCCACGGGCGCGCTGCCACACGCATCGCCCTCGGTGCGCAAGTTTGCCCGTGAACTCGGCGTGCCGCTGGCCGAAGTGCAGGGCAGTGGCCCCAAGGGCCGGATCACCGAAACCGATGTGCAGGCCTTCACCCAGTCCGTCATGGTCGGCAGCGTGCAGACCCGGGCCCAGGCCGCAGTCGCACCCAAGGCCGCTGCCGCCAGCGGTGGCGGCGCAGGCCTGGACCTGCTGCCCTGGCCCAAGGTGGACTTTGCCAAGTTCGGCGCCATCGAGCGCAAGGAGCTCTCCCGCATCAAGAAGATCAGCGGCGCCAACCTGCACCGCAACTGGGTGATGATCCCCCACGTCACGAACAACGACGAGGCCGACATCACCGAGCTCGAAGCCTTCCGCGTCTCCACCAACAAGGAAAACGAGAAGAGCGGCACCAAGGTCACCATGCTGGCCTTCGTCATCAAGGCCGTGGTGGCGGCGCTCAAGAAGTTCCCCGACTTCAATGCCAGCCTCGACGGCGACGCGCTGGTTTACAAGCAGTACTTCAACATCGGCTTTGCCGCCGACACGCCCAACGGGCTGGTCGTGCCGGTGCTCAAGGACGCCGACCGGAAGGGCATCCTGCAGATCAGCCAGGAAATGTCGGAACTGGCCAAGAAGGCGCGCGAGGGCAAGCTCGGCGCGGCCGACATGCAGGGCGGCTGCATGTCGATCTCCTCGCTCGGCGGCATTGGCGGCACGCATTTCACGCCCATCATCAACGCCCCCGAAGTCGCCATCCTGGGCCTCTCGCGCGGCGCCATGAAGCCTCTGTGGAACGAGGACAAGGAAAAGTTTGTCCCGCGCCTCGTGCTGCCGCTGTCGCTGTCCTACGACCACCGCGTGATCGACGGGGCCTCGGCCGCGCGCTTCAACGCCTACCTCGGTCAGGTGCTGGCGGACTACCGCCGCATCCTGCTGTAAAGGAGCAGCACGATGGCAAGCATTGAAATCAAGGTTCCGAACATTGGCGACTTTGCCGAGGTCACGGTCATTGAACTGATGGTCAAGCCCGGCGACACCGTGGCCGTGGACCAGAGCCTGGTCACGGTGGAGTCGGACAAGGCCTCGATGGAAATTCCCTCCAGCCACGCCGGTGTGGTGCAGACGGTCCAGGTGCAGCTCGGCGACAAGATCGCCGAAGGCAGCGTGCTGCTGACGCTCGAGGCGGCGGCCGATGCCGCAGCGCCCGCGCCGGTGGCTGCTCCTGCTCCTGCATCTGTAGCTGCCGGCGCAGGTCCATCCAGCGTTTCAGTATCAAATCCGGCTGAAACCAAGGTTTCGCCAGTGCCAGCTGCTCCTATTCCAGGAGCGGCCGAGTTTGCCGGCACGGCCGACCTCGAATGCGACGTGCTCGTGCTCGGCGCCGGCCCCGGTGGCTACAGCGCCGCCTTCCGCGCGGCCGACCTGGGCCTGAAGGTCGTCCTCGTCGAGCGCTATGCCACGCTGGGTGGCGTGTGCCTGAACGTGGGCTGCATTCCCTCGAAGGCGCTGCTGCACGTGGCCTCCGTCATGGACGAGGTGAGCCACATGGCCGACCTGGGCGTGAGCTTCGGCGCGCCCAGCCTCGACATCGACAAGCTGCGCGGCCACAAGGAAAAGGTGATTGGCAAGCTCACCGGCGGCCTGGCGGCCATGGCCAAGATGCGCAAGGTCACGACCGTGCGCGGCTACGGCGCCTTCGTCGGCGCCCACCATGTCGAGGTCGAAGAGACCACCGGCACGGGCCAGGACAAGACCGGCACCAAGAAGGTCATCGCCTTCAAGAAAGCCATCATTGCCGCGGGCAGCCAGGCCGTGCGCCTGCCCTTCATGCCCGACGATCCGCGCGTGGTCGATTCGACCGGCGCGCTGGAACTCACCGAAGTCCCCAAGCGCATGCTGATCCTGGGCGGCGGCATCATCGGCCTCGAAATGGGCACGGTGTACTCCACGCTGGGCGCGCGCCTCGATGTGGTCGAGATGCTCGACGGCCTGATGCAGGGCGCCGACCGTGACCTCGTCAAGGTCTGGCAGAAGATGAACGCGCCGCGCTTCGACAACATCATGCTCAAGACCAAGACGGTGGGCGCGCGCGCGCTGCCCGAAGGTATCGAGGTGGCGTTTGAAAGCGCCGAGCCGGGCGGCACCGCCCCCGCGCCGCAGGTCTACGACCTGGTGCTGCAGGCCGTGGGCCGCACGCCCAACGGCAAGAAGATCGCCGCCGACAAGGCGGGGGTGGCCGTCACCGACCGGGGCTTCATCGAGGTCGACATCCAGATGCGCACCAACGTGGCGCACATCTTCGCCATCGGCGACATCGTGGGCCAGCCCATGCTGGCGCACAAGGCGGTGCACGAGGCGCACGTCGCGGCCGAAGTGATCGCCGGCGAGCTGCAGGGCAACAAGGAGTTGGCCGCGGCCGCCTTCAACGCCCGCGTGATCCCCAGCGTCGCCTACACCGACCCCGAGGTCGCCTGGGTCGGCTTGACCGAGGACCAGGCCAAGGCGCAGGGCATCAAAGTCAAGAAGGGCCTGTTCCCCTGGACGGCCTCGGGCCGCGCGATCGCCAATGGCCGCGACGAAGGCTTCACCAAGCTGCTGTTCGACGACAGCGACGAGGCCCATGGACACGGCAAGATCCTCGGCGGCGGCATGGTCGGCACGCACGCGGGCGACATGATTGGCGAGATTGCCCTGGCGATCGAGATGGGCGCCGATGCGGTGGACATCGGCAAAACGATCCATCCGCACCCGACGCTCGGCGAGAGCATTGGCATGGCGGCCGAGATTGCGCACGGCAGCTGCACGGACGTGCCGCCGGCGCGGAAATAGGCAGCGCCTTTTTTACTGAAAGCCGGCCATGGCGGCAAAGAAGTTCCCCAATGCACCCGTGCATCCCGAGCGCGTGTGCTGGGGGTGCGATCTTTATTGTCTGGCCAAGGACATGCGCTGCGGCAACGGCTCGGACCGCACGCCGCACCCTGTGGAACTGTTTGGCGAAGACTGGGCGCAGTGGGGCGCCCAAGCCCCCGAAGAGGCTGCCGGTGGCGAACCGACGGTCACTGATCCGTCGGCGTCTTGACGCGCTACCGCCGCGCAGGGGCGGCAGCCAAGCAGCTGGTTTACGCCCTCTTCTTGATGAAGCCGTAGATCACCAGCAGCACGATCGCACCGAGGACCGAGGCGATCCAGCCGGCCGGTGTGCCTGGTGCATACCAGCCCATCGCCGTGCCCGCATAACCGGCCACGAGCGAACCCGCAATGCCGAGCACGATGGTCATGATCCAGCCGAGCTTGTCGTCGCCCGGTTTCACGGCGCGCGCAATCAACCCGACGATGAGGCCCACAACAATGGTTCCAATGATGGACAACATGGCATGCCTTCCTCAGTAAAAGCACAAATCGTACAGAGATTCCCGGCAAATGGCACGCTGCCACCGCGCGGCAGACACGGTAGGCCCTGAACTGCAGCGCCAGGGCCTGAGCCCAGAAATCCTTGATCGTTTCCCGCAAACCTTTCTTTCCTATGCAAGCCTTACTCACCGCCATCGCCCAGATGCCCCTGCCGACCGACGCCTGCCGAATTTTCCACGGCCGTGGTGGCTTGCATCCCGGTTGCGAGCACTGGGTGCTCGACGCCTTTCCGCCCGTTTTCGTGCTCACCAGTTTTGCGCCGGCTACGGAATCAACCGAACGTGAGCTGTCCGCTATCGGTGCCGCATTGGCCGCGCGCTGGGAACAATTGGCGCCGGGGCAGCCGCTCAATTGGGTGTTCCAGTGCCGCGACGGGCAGCTGCGCACACAGGGCTTGACCGAAACGCGGCTGATGGCCGGCAGCGTGCCCGACCCGCACGTGGTCACCGAGCAGGGCGCGCAATTCCGCGTGCATGTGCTCAAGGGCCAGAACCACGGCCTCTTTCTCGACATGGCCGAGGGCCGCCGCTGGGTGCGCGAATATGCCGCCGCACGCAGCGGCGGCCGTTACGGCCTCAAGGTGCTCAACCTGTTTGCCTACACCTGCGCGTTCTCGGTGGTGGCGCTGCAGGCGGGCGCGAAACACGTGGTCAACGTGGACATGGGCCGCGGCGCCATTGCCATCGGCCAGCAGAACCACCAGCTCAATGGCCTGACGGGCCGTGCCAGCTTCCTCGCGCACGACATCTTCAGCACCTGGGGCAAGATCACCCGCGGCGGGCCGTATGGCCTGGTCATTGTCGATCCGCCCAGCTACCAGAAAGGCAGCTTTGTTGCCACCAAGGACTACGCCCGCCTGATGCGCCGGCTTCCCGACCTGCTGGCGCCGGGCGGCCATGCGCTGCTGTGCCTGAATGCGCCTGAACTGGGCGTGGATTTTCTGCAGGACCAGATGCGGGAATTGGTGCCGGAATTGGCGCTGGTGGAACGGGTGCCGAATCCGGCGGTGTTTGCGGACGTGTCGCCACAAAAAGCTTTGAAGGTGCTGGCTTACCAAGCGCCCCTTTGACGGGTGGAGGTAGCTATTGGGTTGCTCGGCAGGGGTGTTGGATTTTGCTGCATCTGCTTCCAGTGCGCGGGGTGCGGTAAGCGGTGTGAGTTTTGGCGGGTAAAAGCGTCGAGATTTCTTACAAAGTTCCCACGCTATTCGCGTAAGTGGTTGATTTTATGGTGTGGCACGGTGTTTGCCTATGTAAGTTGAATCCAGAAATTTCAGCATCTACTTACAGGGAGACAGACCATGAAATTCAGACCCCTTGCAGCCGCCATTGCAGGAGCGCTTGTTTCGGCAGCCATCCACGCGGCGCCGATCGTGAATAACAATGTGCGCCCGGTGGCTATCAATGGCTCGTCTCCAGGCGAGCAGCCGCTCCAGACGGTGTTGGACAGTGTGTTTGGTGCGGGTGCCGTGAGCGCGGCCAACCACCAAAGCAGCGCCGGCATGTGGGGGTCTGCCACCGGTGTCGCCACCACCATCCCCACGCTGGTCATGGAGCAAACCAGCGGCGCTGCGAGCCAAAAGTTTGGCATGTGGTTTGGCACCGACTCGTCCAATATCTATCGCGTCGATCTGTTCTTTGGCGGTGCGGTCGGGGGTGCGTCCACGTCCCAAATGAGCACCGCGGGCATCGGTATCGACAATGGTGTGATGTACATCGGCGGCGGCATTTCCGCCCAGAGCGCGTGCGGAACGCAGATCAATTGCGGCGTCTTCACCAACGCACTGATCAACCCGTCCAGCTTTGGGTTTTATTTTCAGACCGGGGATGGAAGGATCGCCTATTCCATTGACAGTCTGAACAGCGACGGCGCCACCCGTGTTCTGGCCTTCCAGGGCGGCGCTTCCACCAACTGGGTCTTCGCGTTTGAAGATGGCACCGACAACGACTTCCAGGACATGGTGGTGAAAATCGAATCGATCCAGGTACCTGAGCCCGGTTCTCTGGCGTTGTTGGGCCTGGCCCTCGCAGGCCTGGCAGGTGCGTCACGCCGCAAGCCAAAGAACGCGGGTTGACCTCGGGGCACCGTGGCTAGTGCGCAAGGGTGGCTTTGGCCACCCTTTTTCTTTTGTCAGCGGGCGGGGGCGGGCAGGGCCAGCTGTGCCGCTTGCACCACCCGCACACAATCCTGGATGTGCTGCTCGCCCAGGTAGCGCAGCGTCGCGTAGCCCAACGCCGCAGACACAGCCTGGCCGGCCAGGGGCACGTATTTGGCCAACTGCCTGCCGGTCATGCGCATGCCCAGCGCTTGGGTGGCCTTGAGCACCAGGTCTTTGGTCACAAACTTGCCAATCAGCACCGAGCCGACCATGGCCACCGCTTTTTGCACTTGCTCGCGCTTGTGCGGATCGAGCTGGTCGAGCTGCTGCGGCGACAGGCCGAATTCAGCGTTGATGCGTGGCAGCAGGTGCGACAGCAGCGCTGCATCCACGGCCCAGTCCAGGCCGGGCACCGGCACGGTGCTGGCGACGGCGGCCATCAGCGCGCGGCGGTGCAGCAGGCGGTGGGCGCGCCGCACGGCGGCTTGCACGGCGCCGTCGGCGGCTGGATTGGCAGTAGAGCGGGCCATGCGCGACACCGTGTGAGCAGTCAGAGCTTGCGCTGCAGAAACCGGTAAACGGCCAGCAGGGCCATTGCGCCCAGCAGCGATGCGACCGAGCCGCCCAGGGTTCCGGGACGGTACCAGTCGACCGCTACACCGAGGTAGCCGGCCAGCAAGGCACCGATCACGCCCACGAGCGCGGCCGCGGGCCAGCCCCACTGGGATCTGGTGCGGCTCGCCGTCCATGCCAGCAGCCCGGTGGCGCAACCAATGACGATGGACGTGAGCAGGGAGAGCATGGGCAATC
>NZ_MWOM01000111.1:0-6553 GCF_012931925.1 Acidovorax sp. SRB_24 | reverse complement strand
CGGCCTGCCGCAGACCATGTGCCGATGGCGGCGATGGCAGGCACAGGCCTGCGGCGGCGCCCCAAACCCTGACACGAACGGCAAGCCCTCCAGGGCCACTGCGGCGGGCCAACATGCTGCACGCAGGCACGCGCTGCCGGATGCTTCACCACCAACGCACCGGCGTCCCCGTGCTTCTGTAAAATATTACAGTCAGTTACCAAAGGTGCCGTGGGTGAAAAGAACAAACAGAGGGCCAGGATCTGCGCTACACAGAGCGCATGACGAGGCCGTGCGACCGGCGCCCACCAGCACCCGCCAAAGCCTCGTCTATGATGCAGGCCACGTCTCTGGAGAGCACCACCCCATGGCGGATTTGCAAGACACCGTGATGAATGCGGCTGCCCCCGCCTGTGCTCGCCCGGGGGCTGGCCGGACCCCATGAAATACGAATTCTGTGCCCGCACCGACTGCGGCCGGGTGCGCGCCAACAACGAAGACGCCGTGGCCGTGGACGCACACGCCCAGGTGGCCGTGCTGGCCGATGGCATGGGCGGGTACAACGCCGGCGAAGTGGCCGCCGCCATGGCCACCTCCTCCGTCTGCGCCGAAATGGGTCGCTGGCTCGCGCAGGCCAGCTCTCCGGTGCCCGCCCGCGCGCTGCGCCGCGCCCTCGAAACCTGCGTGGACAGCGCCAACCGGGCCATCTTCGACGCTGCCCAGTCCAACCCCGTGTATGCCGGCATGGGCACCACACTGGTGGCCGCCGTGTTCAGCGGCCACCGGCTGCTGCTCGGCCATGTGGGCGATTCGCGCGGCTACCGCCTGCGCGCCGGCCAGCTTATGCAGCTCACGCGCGACCACTCGTGGCTGCAGGAGCAGGTCGACGCCGGCCTGCTCACGCCGCGGCAGGCGGCGCTGTCGTTGGGCCGCAACCTCGTCACGCGGGCGCTGGGGGTCGAGTCCCAGGTGCAGCTCGAAACCACCGAATTCCCGGTCGAGTCCGGCGACCTGTTTCTCCTGTGCTCCGACGGCCTGAGCGAAATGCTCGACCATGCCGAACTGACCGCCCTCATGGCCGCCCATGTGCCGCTCGAAGAGAAGGCCAGCCGCCTCATCGCCGCCGCCAACGCCCATGGCGGGCGCGACAACATCAGCGTGCTGCTGGCCCAGGCCGGCACGGCGCAGCCGCGGCGCAGCTTCATGTCGCGCTGGCTCAAGGCCGCCTGACCCAGCCGCACGCCCTTATGCACCCCACCACCAGGAGTTGGCCATGCCCAAACTGATCCTCTCGATCGATGGAGTCGCCATCAAGGAAATCGAGCTGACCAAAGAGCGCACCACGCTCGGGCGCAGGCCCTACAACGACATCGTCATCGACCACCTGGCCGTCAGCGGCGAGCACGCCGTGCTGCACATGCTGGAAGCGCAGGCTGTCGAAATCGAGGACCTGAACAGCACCAATGGCACCTATGTGAACGGCAAGGCCATCGGGCGCCAGCTGCTGCGCCATGGCGACACCGTCGAACTGAGCAAGTACAAGATCCGCTTCCTCGACGAGGCCGAAGCCGAGGGCTACGAAACGACCGTGGTCGTCAAGCACCGCATGGCGAGCGCCCCGCGGCCCCTGGCGCGCACGGTGCCCGCTGCCGCGGCCGCCAGCCCGGCCGTGATCCGCGTGCTCACGGGCCCCGCCGCCGGGCGCGAAGTGGCGCTGACCAAGGTGGTCACCACCATCGGCAAACCCGGCGTCGCCGTGGCCTCCATCACGCGCCGCCACCAGGGCTTCGTGCTTGCGCACGTCGAAGGGCCCGAGTTGCCGCGGGTCAACGGCGCAGCGGTGGAAAATAGTGCTGCACCCCTGCAAAGTGGCGACCGCTTGGAACTGGCGGGCACGCAGATGCAGTTTGTGCAGGGGGTGACGGGGGCAGCGCCTTGAGCGGGCTGGCCGCGAAGGCGGCGGCGGTAGACAGGTGGGCGCGATCAGCGCTCCTTGTTTAATAGCTTTTAATGCTTACTGCATAAGCATTAGGAACTGAGTTCATTAGAAATCAGAACACGCCCCCTATTTCCAGCGTCTAGGCCAGTTTGCCCGCCAACGTCAGCGAGGCCCGCAGGGCATGAGCCTTTGCAGCAATGGACACCGCAGGCGGCTTGCCCTCTGCCGGCTGATCCATGAATTTGAGCAAATTACTGAGTCGATCGCTGCAGAAGGAAACGGGGTTTTTATTCCCCGCGGGTAGAGCTGGCGGATACGCAGATGGAGTATATGTAGGGTTGAGGCGGCGATGGGAGCCTGCGCGACCTGCCGGCCGTGCGATAGCTGGCGACGGAAATCCCCGAGATGCAGTCGGAGAACCATTGGAGATCCTGTTTTGAT
The DNA here is from genome assembly GCF_012931925.1 of Acidovorax sp. SRB_24. Classification (NCBI taxonomy): domain Bacteria; kingdom Pseudomonadati; phylum Pseudomonadota; class Betaproteobacteria; order Burkholderiales; family Comamonadaceae; genus Acidovorax; species Acidovorax sp. SRB_24. Next base: position 4,194 of record NZ_MWOM01000111.1, on the reverse strand, counting down.
AGCTGTCAGCGCTTTCTGCACAAGGGCTAGAGACCAATTTCACCTGAAATTGAAGAATGCCATCGCGGTGTGAAGAATTGGTGCCTGCGCAGGTCAGCGCTGCCACTGACTCGCTACAAGTGGCACGCATTCAATTTGTAAGACAAAGATGCACCTTGTGACACCATTTGAGCGACAAAATTGTCAGATACGTGCGCAGAGGCAACAGTACAGCGCTAGAAGCGGCTGAATTTTGCAAAATTTGACACGTCTTGTTGCACCCAAGGCCTGGCACGGAACCTGCTTCTGCCGTTACGAACCTGAGAGTCCTTCTGCAGGTTTTTTATTGCAATTGATTTTGAGGAGAGATTTATGAAGCGCTCTATGCAAATGACCCAGAAGGGTTTCACGCTGATCGAGTTGATGATCGTTGTGGCTATTATCGGTATTTTGGCTGCTGTGGCGTTGCCGGCTTATCAGGATTACACCGTTCGCGCCAAAGTAACCGAAGGCTTGGTACTGGCTTCAGGCCTGAAGCCTACCGTCGCTGATAACGCAGCCAATGGCACGCCGGATGCCGAGGGTGGCCTGTTCAAGGGCATGCCCACCAACGTTGCAGGCACAACCTTCTGCGCTGCAACGGGTACCTGCTCGCTGAACGGCGGTGTTGCCGGAACCCCGCTGACCAAGAACGTGGTCTCGGTCGAGGGTGCCACGGCTACTGGCCATATCACCGTGACCTATGCTGCCACTGCTTCAGGTCAAAAACTGGAGCTGGCTCCTACGTCGGCTGGTGCGATTCTGGCAGCCGGCACCATTCCTGGCGGAGCTATTAAGTGGACCTGCTATGCATTGGGCAAAGCGGTCGTCGATGGTGCAGCGAACGGTGCTACCTTGGTGGCCAAGTACGCACCCGCTGAGTGCCGTTAAGGGACTTGCGCTGAAAAGCGCATGGCACATCAAACGCCCGCAATTGCGGGCGTTTTTGTTGTTGGTGGCGATGAGAAGCTATTAATTCTAAGACATCCATTGCAGTGGCAGCTTTCAGGTTAATCGCGCTATGAAAACTTATCGGTCATGCCGAAAATAAAAATCCGTTTTTTATTCCACCCCTGGAAAAGATGGCCAATCCATCCCTCGCCTTCTGCTCCCTTCATTTATAAAAGTAAAGCGCTCGTGTCTTCCATCACCATTGCACCCGCCGCTCTGAAAACCCGCTTTCGCGATGCCCTGTGTGCAGCGGCACTGCATTTTGTGTTGTCTGCCGCTGTCGCTGGACTCACTGCGTTTTTGGTTTTTGGTTTTTGGTTTCCTGGATCGCTGCGCGAACTGGTTGGCGGTGCTGAATTGTTCTGGCTGGTTGTTGGCGTCGACTTGGTTTGCGGCCCCTTACTCACGCTGGTGATGTTTAACCCTATCAAATCGCGAGCCGAGTTGCGGCGCGACTTGGCTTTGGTGGCCGTCATTCAGTTGTTGGCGCTGGGCTATGGCATCCAAACCCTGAGCTACGCACGTCCTGTGGCGCTGGTGCACGAGGTCGACCGCTTTCGGGTGATCGGCTTTGCCGACCTAGACGAGGCCGATGCTGTCCATGCGCCCGACTGGGCTAAGCCTTGGCGCCTGTCGCGCCCGCGCACCGTGGGCATCCGCGCGGCCATATCCGGGCAAGAGCAGTTGGATAGTATTGATGCCTCGATCCAAGGCATAGAGCCCAGCCAGCGCCCTAGTTGGTGGCAAGATTACGCTCGGAGTGTGCCGCAGGTGCTGCAGCGCGCCCGCCCCCTGACCGAGCTGCGCGCCAAGCACCCCGCCCAAGCCGCGCTGCTCGACACCGCCGTGACCAGCGCCATTGCTGATGCCCAGCCCGGCGAAACCACCGACCCTAATGCCCTGCGCTGGCTTCCCCTGGTCAGCCGCCGCGCTACTAACTGGGTGGTGCTGCTCGACCCCGTTACTGCCCGCGTGCGGGGGTATGCGCATCTGGATGGGTTTTGAGTTGGGGCAGGTTGGCCTGAAAATTTAGATGAAAAGTGCCTCAAACGCCAGGAAAACTAAGGAACTACAGGACACTCACTTAGTTTGACAGATCCGCCGCCTCCATTCCCCTGCGCCCACACCCCGCGCTCTGAAATCCCGCCATGACCCGTCCCAGCTCTGCATAGGTCAGCCTGCCAGATACCGCTTGGTACCACTGCGTCTCGCGCTGCGTGCGCCGAGCCTTCTCTTGTGCGGGCACCACCACAGGGGCCAGAGCTTCGAGCACCGCCGGGGCTGGATTGCCACGCGCATCAAAGATGCTGGTGCACATCTTTGCCATCGACGTGGCGGCCTATGCGGTGATGAGCAACCATTACCACGTGGTTGTCCACATCGACAGCGCGCGGGCGCAGCAGTGGAGCACCGAAGAGGTGCTGCAGGGCTGGACGCAGCTGTTTACCGGGCCGCTGCTGGTGCAGCGCTACTTGTCGCAGGCGCGCGCTGCCATGGGCAGGAAAAGTCCACGAACTGGCCGAAACCTTCCGCGCGCGGCTGTTTGACCTGTCTTGGTATATGCGCGTGCTCAACGAGTCGCTGGCGCGCCAGGCCAATGTCGAGGACGATTGCACGGGGCGCTTTTGGGAGGGGCGCTTTTGGGAGGGGCGCTTTAAAAGCTAGGCGCTGCTGGACGAGCAGGCGCTGCTGGCGGCGATAGCCTATGTGGACTTGAAACCGGTGCGCGTCTGGACGGCCGAGTCGCCCGAGGCATCGGACTACCCCTCGATCCAGGAGCGGCGGGGCTGTGCGCCTGCCGAAATTAATGGGGGGTCAGAATCCCGACCGGCACAGGGAGGTTGTAGCGGCCCTGCGCTGCACTCTCGGGCCCAAAAAAACCGGCATGGCACCGGTTTTTTTGTGTGCCCGCCGCAGAAGACGCTCTGCGGGTCAGGCCACGGAAGCTGCGAAGCGCTTACCGCGTGATCCGCGTGATCTTCGACCCCTGCAGCGACACCCCCGCCTCCAGCCCGGTGTTGGTCATCACATAGCTGGTGACCGGGGCCTGCGCGGTCGTGGTGTCGATGCTGCCGTTGGCACCGATGTGGCCTGCTGCCACGGTGGCATCGACGCCGCCCGACCAGCCGTTGCCGTTGACGAACTTGTCGAGCGCGTCCTGGGTGTTGAACACATAGATCACGGCCTTGGACTGGCCGCCGGCCTGCCAGCCGATGGAAGCCCCGGTGGTGGTGTAGTAGCTGTGCGTCTTGTTGGCCACGCGCAGCACGCCTTCGCCGTGCTGCACGCCGATCACGAAGCTGCCGCCGATCACGGCCGGAAACACCAGCACGCCCTTGGCGCGCGCGACCAGTTCGCGCGAGCCGGGGGCCGTTTCATAAAGGCGCGACAGCGTGGCGTTGGCCTGCGATTCGAGCGAGGCGCGGTCCGCGCGCGGCGAGGCCTGGGCACTCTCCTTGGTGGTGGTGCAACCGACCATGGCAACCCCGGCGGTGCCCACCACGGCAGCGACCAGCAAAGAGCGGAGTGAAAGTGTTTTCATGGAAGACCTCCTGGATGAAAGGTGGAACAACTTCAACCGCGCCCAGGTGTCGGCCAAAAAAACCGCGCTGGCGCACGTCTGGTCTTTATGGTAATGGGGTTGCGCACCGCTTGAGTCAACGCGGCATCAAGTCGGCCTGTGCGCCTACACGCCGGGCGCCGCGCGGCCTGCCCCTGCGCGCCGCGGCCCGCGCGCACGCTTTACCGGCGGCGCGCCGCCGCATACAGGCCCTGCACCTTGGGCACGTTCTCCTCGAGCTCGCGGATGCGCTGCGGGCCGCTGGGGTGGGTCGAGAGGAACGCAGGGCCGCCCTGTCCGCCCGTGGCCTGGCCCATCTTGCGCCACAGCGTCACGGCCGCTTCGGGGTTGTAGCCGGCGCGCGCAGCCATCTCCAGGCCGACGAGGTCGGCGTCGCTCTCGTCGCCGCGGCTGAACTTGAGCGTGAGCAGCTGGCCACCCAGGTTGGCGGCGAGGTTGCCCATGTCGCCCAGGCCCAGCAATTGCGCGCCCAGGCGCAGGCCGAGGTTGGTGGCCTCGCTCTTGGCCATGCGCGCACGCGCGTGCTCGCGCAGCGCATGCGCCATCTCGTGGCCCATGACCATCGCGGCTTCGTCGTCGCTGAGCTTGAGCTGGTCGAGGATGCCGGTATAGAACGCGATCTTGCCGCCGGGCATGCAGAAGGC
>NZ_MWOM01000094.1:0-12173 GCF_012931925.1 Acidovorax sp. SRB_24 | reverse complement strand
AGGTCGGCGGCCGTGCCCTGCATGGGCGCGTTGATGGCCGCGCGCTCGGCGCCGCTGCGGCGCGGGCCGTTGGGCGAGTTGATCTCGGGCAGGTACAGGCGCCGGCCCAGCACCGTCTCGACATAGCCCTGCGCCTTGGCCTGGGCCTTGGTCTCGTCCATGTAGCGCTTGACGCCGGGGTAGCGCTGGAAGTAACGGTCTATGTAGGCGGCCGCGGCCTTGGTCTCGATGCCGAGGTTCTTGGCCAGGCCAAAGCTGCTCATGCCGTAGATCAGGCCGAAGTTGATGACCTTGGCATAGCGGCGCTGCTCGCTCGACACCTCGTCGAGCGCGACGCCGAACACCTCGGCGGCGGTCGCGCGGTGGACGTCCAGGCCTTCGCGGAAGGCGTGCAGCAGCGCCTCGTCGCCGCTCAGGTGCGCCATGATGCGCAGCTCGACCTGCGAGTAGTCGGCGCTGGCGATCACGCGGCCCGGCGGCGCCACGAACGCGGCGCGGATGCGCCGGCCCTCGGGCGTGCGGATGGGGATGTTCTGCAGGTTCGGCTCGTTGCTCGACAGGCGCCCGGTCACCGCCACGGCCTGGGCGTAGTGCGTGTGCACGCGGCCGGTGCGCGGGTGGGCGAGCTGCGCCAGCTTGTCGGTGTAGGTGCCCTTGAGCTTGCACAGGCTGCGGTGCTCGAGCAGCTTGGCCGGCAGCGGAAAGTCGAGCGCGAGCTTTTCGAGCACTTCCTCGTCGGTGCTGCGCGCGCCGGTGGCGGTCTTCTTGACCACCGGCATGCCCAGCTTGTCGAAAAAGATCTCGCCCAGTTGCTTGGGACTCGACAGGTTGAACGGCTGGCCGGCAATCTCGTAGGCCTCGGCTTCGAGCTGCACGATGCGCTGGCCGAGCTCGTGGCTTTGCGCGGCCAGCGTGGCCGCGTCGATCAGCACGCCGTTGCGTTCGATGCGGAACAGCGCCTCGCTGCTGGCCATCTCCAGCTCGTAGATGCCGCGCAGCTTCTCGTCGGCCTGCAGCTGCGGCCACAGCACGCGGTGCACGTCGAGCGTCTGGTCCGAGTCCTCGCACGAATAGGCGGCGGCCTTGTCCACCGCCACCTGCGCAAACGGGATCTGGTGCGCGCCCTTGCCGCACAGGTCCTCGTAGCTCAGCCCGCTGCGCCCGGTGTGGCGCTGGGCCAGGCTGGCCAGGCCGTGCGGCTTGTGCACTTCGAGCACGTAGCTTTGCAGCATGGTGTCGTGTGCGTAGCCGCGCACGTCGATGCCGTGGTTGGCGAACACATGGCGGTCGTACTTGACGTGCTGGCCCAGCTTGGCGCGGCTGGCGTCTTCGAGCCAGGGCTGGAGCTTGGCCAGCACGTCGGCGAGCGGCAGCTGCTCGGGCGCGTCGGGGCCGGAATGCGCGAGCGGAATGTAGGCGGCCTCGTTCGGCTGCACGCTCAGCGAGATGCCGACGATCTGGGCGCGCATCTCGTCGAGCGAGGTGGTCTCGGTGTCGATGGCCACCAGGTCGGCCGCCTGGGCGCGGGCCAGCCAGCGGTCGAAAGCCTCCCGGGTCAGCACCGTGTCGTAGGCCACGTCGCGGTGCTGCGCGGCCTCGGCAATCGCCGTGGCGGCCGGGTCGGCGAACAGGTCGGCGGTGCCGCCATCGTCTTTTTTCTTGCCCACCGGAGGCGCGGCGGCGGCGCTGCCATTGGCGGCATCGGCCGGGCCGAGCGCGCGCGCCAGGCCCTTGAAGCCGTACTGTTCATAAAAGCCGCGCAAAGCGTCCTTCTGCTCTGCGCCGACAGCGATGGCGTCGATCGCCGGCAGGCCGGGCACATGGCCGTCGAGGTCGCAGTCGGTCTTGATGGTGACGAGCTGGCGCGCCGTGGGCAGCCAGCCCAGCGCGCCGCGCAGGTTCTCGCCGGCCACGCCCTTGATCTCATGGGCGCGCGCCAGCAGCGCATCGAGCGAGCCGTATTCATTGAGCCACTTGGCCGCCGTCTTGGGCCCCACCTTGGGCACGCCGGGCACGTTGTCCACGGCATCGCCCACCAGCATCTGGAACTCGACCATCTGCGACGGCGGCACGCCGAATTCGGCCGTCACGCCGGCCACGTCGCGCTTCTTGCCGTTCATGGTGTCGATAACGGTGATGTGCGCGTCCACCAGCTGGCTCAGGTCCTTGTCGCCGCTGGAGATGACCACCTGGATGCCCTGGCGCGCGGCCGTGACGGCCAGCGTGCCGATCACGTCGTCGGCCTCCACGCCAGGGATGGCCAGCACCGTCCAGCCAAGCATGCGCACCACGTCGTGGATGGGCGGGATCTGCGCGCGCAGGTCGTCGGGCATGGGCGCGCGCTGGGCCTTGTAGTCGGGGTAGAGGTCGTCGCGGAACGTGGGGCCGGAGGCGTCGAAAATGCAGGCGGCATAGTCGGCGTGCACCTCCTTGCGCAGCGCCCCCATCATGTTGATCATGCCGCGGATGGCGCCCGTGGCGGCGCTGTGCGGGTCGCCGGGCACGGCGCGCAGATCGGGCATGGCGTGGTAGGCACGGTAGAGGTAGCTGGAGCCGTCGACCAGCACCAGGGTTTTTTTGTCGGTCATGCGGCGATTGTGCACACGAACGGGCGCGCAAGCCTTCCCTGAAAGCCCCGGTGTGCCAGGCCCGGAGCCCATCCAATTGCTATGGTTCGGCCCACAATGGCGGCTCCGTGTTCCACCGCCACCTGAGGAGTCCCGCCTTGAAGCCCATCCAGAAGATTGCCCTCGGGGCGCTGCTGGCCCTGGCCGCCATCGGCACGGCCGGCTGGCTCGGCCTCGACCCGGAGACGCGCGGCCTGCTCAAGGCCCTGCCGACGAACCGCGACCTGCTGTTCTGGAGCCAGCCGCAGCGCGACGCCGCCTTCCGCGCGCTCGACCGGCTGCCCGTCCTGGCCCGATCGCATGCCATCGCGGCCAGCGGCACGCCCCGGCCGCTGCCGCCGGGTCCGCCGCTGCCGTTGGCGCTGGACATCGATGCCTACCTGGCCGGCCAGCGCAGCGCGGCGTTGCTGGTGCTGCACGACGGCAAGCTGCGCCTGGAGCGCTACGGTCTGGACTTCGGCAGTGGCGGGCGCTGGACGAGCTTTTCGGTGGCCAAGTCCATGACGTCCACGCTGGTGGGCGCCGCCCTGCGCGACGGCCACATCCGCAGCATGGACGACAAGGTCAGCGACTACATCCCGCAGATGCGGGGCTCGGCCTACGACGCCGTGAGCATCCGCCAGCTGCTGACCATGACGTCTGGCGTCCGCTGGAACGAGGACTACAGCGACGCCAACTCCGACGTGGCGCGGTTCAACAACCACCAGCCCGAGCCGGGCGTGGATGCGCTCGTGAGCTATATGCGCCGTCTGCCACGCGACGTGCCCGCGGGCACGCGCTGGCTCTACAGCACGGGAGAGACCAACCTCGTGGGCATCCTCGTGGGCCAGGCCACTGGCAAGCCCCTGTCGCAGTACCTGCAGGAAAAGGTCTGGGGCCCCGCCGGCATGGAGCAGCAGGCCACCTGGCTGCTCAGCAAGACCGGGCAGGAGATCAGCGGCTGCTGCATCCAGGCCGCGGCGCGGGACTTCGCGCGCTTTGGGCAGTTCATCCTGGAAGGCGCCCTCGCCAACGGCCACAGCGTCGTGCCCGAAAGCTGGCTGCGCGAGGCCACCACGGCGCGCACCGCCATCGGCCAGAGCGGGCGCGGCTACGGCTACCAGTGGTGGACCTATGACGACGGCAGCTTCGCGGCGCGCGGCATTTTCGGCCAGGGCATCTTCATCGATCCCCGGCGCAGGATCGTCATCGCCTCCAACGCCAACTGGGCAGGCGGCGCGCGGGACCCCGTGGCCAGCGCAGCGCGCGAGGCGTTCTACCGGGCGGTGCAGCAGGCGGTGGACGGCGAGGCGGTGGCCGCGCCCACCGCCGCCCCTGTTCCCGCCGCCGCGCGCGACCTACAATCGCGCCATGCGCGCTCTACCACTCCTTTTGCTGCTGGCCCTGGCCAGCGGCCCTGTCCTGGCCCAGAATACCAGCCAAAAACCTGCTGAGCCCAATGCCAGCGAGCGTGAACAGCTATCAAACAAAGAGCAAAAATCCGACCGCCTGAACCAGCGCACCGAGCGCATCCATGTCGAAGACGGGGGCAGCCGCGTCGATGAGCTGCGCATTGGCGGCCAGACCCAGAGCATCAAGGTGCAGCCCAAGGTGGGCAATATGCCCGAGTACGAGGTCCAACCGTCGGATGGCGTGCGCAACCGCCCCCGCAATGGCGCAGAAACCGACACCGGTTCGCGCGTGTGGAACCTCAAGAAGTTCTGACGCGCGCCCCCCATTTGGCGCATCCCGCCGCCGCGTGCAGCGGCGCCCGCACCGCTTCGCGGCCACCCTGGGTATGCGTCCTCTCTTCTAGCCCTATTTCCGTTTTGTCCTGAGCGATGGCCGTATTCACCAAAGTCTCCCTGAAAGAGGCGCGCGAGTTGCTGCGCCGTTTGCAACTGGGCGAGCTGCACAAGCTGCGCGGCATCGAAGGCGGCATAGAGAACACCAACTATTTCGTCACCTGCGAGCAGGGCGAGTTCGTGCTCACGCTGTTCGAGCGCCTCACGGCCGAGCAGCTGCCGTTCTACCTGCACCTGATGCGGCACCTGGCGCACGCCGGCATTCCCGTGCCCGACCCGCAGCCCGACAAGCACGGCAGCATCCTGCACAGCGTGTGCGGCAAGCCCGCCGCCGTGGTCAACCGGCTGCGCGGCCACAGCCAGCTCGCGCCCGGCGCGGTGCACTGCACCGCCGTGGGCGACATGCTGGCACGCATGCACTTGGCGGGGCGCAGCTTCGAGCGCCAGCAGCCGAACCTGCGCGGCCTGCCGTGGTGGAACGAGACCGTGCCCGTGGTGCTGCCGCACGCCAGCCCTGAGCAAGCGGCGCTGCTGCGCGCCGAACTGGCCTACCAGAACCACATCGCGGCCTCGTCGGCCTATGCCGCGCTGCCGCGCGGGCCGGTGCACGCCGACCTGTTCCGCGACAACGTGATGTTCGAGGGCGAGACGCTCACTGGCTTCTTCGACTTCTACTTTGCCGGCGTCGACACCTTCCTGTTCGACCTGGCCGTGTGCCTGAACGACTGGTGCATCGACCTGGAAGACGGCGCGCACGACGCCGCGCGCTTTGACGCCATGCTGCACGCCTACCAGGCCGTGCGCCCCCTCACGGCGGCCGAGCGCAGCCTGCTGCCGGCGCTGCTGCGCGCCGGGGCACTGCGCTTCTGGATCTCGCGCCTGTGGGACTACCACCTGCCGCGCGAGGCATCCATGCTCACGCCGCACGACCCCGGCCACTTCGAGCGCGTTCTGCGCCAGCGCGTTGCGCACCCGCCCCAGGCCTGAGCCGCCGGCGCCCCTCTCCTGCAGGAAACCATGAAACTCCACATCGTCCCCGCCCGCACCGGCATCGCCTGGGTCAAGAGCGGCATCCGCGTGTTCTGGCGCCAGCCCATGGCCATGGCCGCCCTCTTCTTCATGACCATGGCCGCCATGTCGCTGGCCACGCTGGTGCCGCTGATCGGGCCGGCGCTGGCGCTGGCCCTGCTGCCGTCGGCCACGCTGGCCATGATGGTGGCCTCGGCCGAGGCCGTGCAGGGGCGCTTTCCGACGCCCGCCGTGCTGCTGGTGGCGTTTCGCACCGGGCGCCAGCGCCTGCGCCACATGCTGGTGCTCGGCGCGCTGTACGCGATCGGCTTCCTGGCGGTGATGGGGTTCTCGGCGCTGTTCGACGGCGGCCTGTTTGCACAGGTCTACCTGGGCGGCGAGCCCATGACGCGCGAGATCGCAGAGAACCCCGAATTCCAGACCGCGATGTGGGTGTCGATGGCGCTGTACCTGCCGCTGTCGCTGCTGTTCTGGCATGCGCCGGGCCTCGTGCACTGGCACGGCGTGCCGCCCGTCAAGAGCCTGTTTTTCAGCATCGTGGCCTGCCTGCGCAACATGGGCGCGTTCACGGTCTATGGCCTGGGCTGGCTGGGGGTGTTCGCGCTCGGCGGCGTGCTCATCAGCCTGGTGTCGGGCCTGCTGGCCATGCTGGGCGTGTTCAGCGCCGAGTCGGCGCCCGGCGCCATTGGCGGCCTGATGGTGGGCCTGGCAATGGTCATGGCGGCGATGTTCTTCAGCTCCATCGTCTTCACGTTCCGCGACTGCTTCGAGCCGCCCGAGCCCCCCGCAGCGCCGGCGCAAGCCACGCCCTGACGCCCGATCCGCGCGCTCCCCTGCAACCCGGCCTTGGCCGGGTTTCTTGTTTTCAAATGGCTGTCACATTGCGTTTCTAGTATCCGGGCAGGAAACAGGCACTGCGCCTGTTCCAAGCTTTGGCGGACCGCGCGCCTTTTTGGCGCGCCGACTGCCTTTTGCCTCCCTTTTCTGGAAACACCCACAATGCCCCACTCGACGATGCCCACCCGCCGCAAAGCCCTGCAATTCCTGGCCGGCGTGCCTTTGCTGCCGCTGGGCGCTGGCGCCTCTGCCACGCTTTTGGCCGCCTGCGGCGGCGGCAGTGACGATGTCCCCGCCGCGACCTACATGTCCGCCGCCTTCACCGCGATGGCCGCCCCCACGCTGATCGACGCCAAGGCCATGGCCACGACCACGGTGGGCTCGGCGCTGAAGGTGACGCTGAGCGACAAATCGGTGCTGTCGTACGACCTGGCCTACCAGCCCTTCTTCGTGACCGGCGACATGGTGGCCGACGGCAAGGGCGGCAAGACGCTGGCCGGCGGCTACTACGACATCCGCAACCTGCCGATCATCGACGCCACCGTGCCCGGCAAGGAGCGCCAGTACTTCTCCGACTCGCCCGACGGCACCTCGCTGCTGACGGTGCCGGGCGCTAAAGTCGACGGCGTCAAGGGCAATGCGGTATTTGCCGTGGTGCAGTTCGAGTACGCCACCTGGGCCCAGGACGGCAAGACCGACATGTACGGCAAGCTGCCCTCGCCGATCGCCGTGCTCACGCTCGACCAGGATCCCAAGACCGGCAAGCTGACGCTGGTGAAGTACCACAATGTCGACACCTCCAAGGTGCACGGCCTGTGGATCACCTGCGGCGCGAGCCTCTCGCCCTGGGGCACGCATTTGTCGAGCGAAGAGTACGAGCCCGACGCCTTCAATGCCGCCAACGCCCAGCTGCAGGCCTTCAGCCAGAACCTGTACGGCAACGCCGCCACGGCCAACCCCTACCACTACGGCCACATGCCCGAAGTGATCGTCAATACCGACGGCACGGCCAGCATCAGGAAGCACTTCTGCATGGGCCGCATTTCGCACGAGCTGGTGCAGGTCATGCCCGACAACCGCACCGCACTGATGGGCGATGACGCCACCAACAGCGGCTACTTCGTGTTCGTCGCCGACAAGGAAAAAGAGCTGTCCTCGGGCACGCTGTATGCGGCCAAGGTGGGTGCGGGCTTTTCGATCGACCCCACCACAGGCAGCGCCGCAGCGCTGAGCTGGATCAAGCTCGGCTCGGCCACCAGCGCCGAGATCGAGGCCTTGGCCAACACGCTCAAGCCCGCCGACATCATGAGCGTGGTGAAGGCAGACCCGAACGACGCGGGCTACACCAGGATCGTCGCCAACGGCAAGACCGAGTGGATCAAGATCAACCCCGGCATGGAAAAAGCCGCCGCCTTCCTAGAAACCCACCGCTACGCTGCGTATGTCGGCGCCAGCATGGGTTTCACCAAGATGGAAGGCACGACCGTCAACGCCAAGGACAAGATCGCCTACTCGGCGCTGCAGAACGTGCAGGCCTCGATGGTGGCCGGCCATGCCGCCAACGTACCGGGCAACGGCATCTCGGTCCCCAAGCAGCTGGTGGCTGGCGTGGTGATGGCGCTGAACCTTCGGGGCGGCCAGAAGGACACCGGTGGCACTGCCATCAACAGCGAATGGATGCCCGTGGACACCAAGCCCCTGCTGGCCGGCGAGGATCTGCTGGACGCCGATGGCAAGACCCTCAAGGGCGACGCACTGGGCAACACCGCCAACCCGAACAAGATCGCCAACCCCGACAACCTCAAGTTCTCGGAAAAGATGCGCACCCTGTTCATCGGCGAAGACAGCAGCCAGCACGTGAACAACTTCCTGTGGGCCTACAACATCGACACCAAACAGCTCTCGCGCGTGATGTCGATTCCCGCTGGCGGCGAATCCACGGGCCTGCACGCCGTCGACGAGATCAACGGCTGGACCTACATCATGAGCAACTTCCAGCATGCCGGCGACTGGGGCGGCATCCACAGCGTGGTCAAGGACACGCTGGATCCGCTGATCAAGGCCAACTACAAGGACAAGTTCGGCGCGGCTGTCGGCTACCTCACCGGCACGCCAACGCAGATGAAACTGGGCTGATCCCTCTGCGGGCATGCACGTGGCATCCCTTGCACACCGGAAGGCGGGGCTTGTGCCCCGCCTTTTTGCGTTGCGCCAGGCGCTGCGGGCACAGCCCAGCGCAACAGTTCTGCGCCCGAGGCTCCCGAACTGAGAGCGAAATACGGCCTAAACGCAGACAGGGAAAGCGCGAGAAGCTATCAATTCAATAGTATCCGGCCTGCCTGCCCAGTTCAGCGCGCCTTGCTGCGGTGCTCATGCAGGTGCACGCGGTCGTCCACGCTCGAGAAGACCACGGCAAACACGATGCCCAGCGCCGCGCCCAGGATGGTGTCGAGCACGCGCTCGACCGGCATGCTCTGGGCCACCGCCGGCGATGCCAGGTAGGTCATGAGCAGCGCCATGGGCGTGATGGTGATCTGGCCGAGCGCGTAGTTGTAGCCAATGATCACCTCGGTCAGGAACTGGAACGCCACGATCGCCGCCACCACGGTCCAGAACCCAGGCTGCTGCGCCAGCATGGCCCAGACGAGGAAGGAACCCACGATGGTGCCTGCCATGCGCTGCAGTGCGCGGTTCATGGTGATGTGCAGGTGCCCGCCCTGCATCACCGACACCGCGCCAATCGCCGCCCAGGCCGGGTGGTGCCAGCCGGCCATGAAGGCAATCCAGGCCGCCAACGCGGCACACGCGGTGATGCGCCCAGCGGCAATGCACTGGTGCGACCAGGGTGCCACATGCGCAGGCGGCAAGCGCAGCGCCTTGAGTTCCGGGGCGCGCCAGCGGTCCGTCACCAGGCAGGTCAACACCGCCACCACACCGCCGGCCAGGGTCGCCAGCGCCCGGGCCAGCACCTCGGCGCCGCTGCCGACCGGGTTGTATGCAGCGCCGGCCGCAAACACGATGATCACCGCCCCGGGCCCGCCCAGGCTCCACCACGACACCGCGACGGTGGACGCGCCGGCCACAAGGGCCAGCACCAACACCATCATCCACGGCAGCGCGCCGCCCCACGAGGCCAGCGACGGCACCAGCACGCCCAGCGCCAGCAGCAGCGCACAGACCACGACGATGCGCATGCGCCGCTCCACCGTGGCAAAGCGCCCGAACAGGGCCGCCAATCCGCCGAGCGAAGCGAACCCCACCATCTGCGGCCAGGGCGAGAAATGCACTGCCACGATCGCCAGCAGCACGGCCAGCGCGGCCTGCACCCCCGCAATGGTGAAGATGCGCAGCGAGGGCGGCGCGCCGAGCGCCACGCTCTCGGCCCACTGCGCCGGGCTGACGAGATGGCGCGCAGAGGCGCCGCGCGACGCGCCGCGCAGGCGCCGGGATGTCGTTGCGGGATCGTCTTGTTTGGGCATAAAGGATGCCTAGGTCACTCGACCACCGCCAGCTTGGCCACCGACAGCGCCAGCCACTTCGTGCCATGGCGCGGAAAGCTGACCTGCGCGCGTGCGTCGTCGCCCGTGCCCTCGAGCGCCAGCACCTTGCCTTCGCCGAACTTGGTGTGGAACACCGCCAGCCCCACGCGCAGGCCGTGCGATGGCGCGGCCTTCTGCGCCGGGACGGGCGGGCTGGCAAAGGTCTCTGACTTGAAGCCATATCGGCCTCCAGCGCCCGATGGGTAAGCGCCTCCAGCTATGGAATCAGGAGTAAACGTGCCAAAGCCCGCCTGCTTGGGCGTGATCCACTTGAGCGCGCTCTCGGGCAGCTCGTCAAAAAAGCGGCTCTTGAGGTTGTAGCGCGTCTGCCCGTGCAGCAGCCGCGTTTGCGAGTGGCTCAGGTACAGGCGCTTTCGGGCGCGGGTGATCGCCACGTACATCAGGCGGCGCTCTTCTTCGAGGCCCGCCCGGTCGCTCATGGCGTTCTCGTGCGGGAACAGGCCGTCCTCCATGCCGCCGATGAACACGGCGTCGAATTCGAGCCCCTTGCTCGCGTGCACCGTCATCAGCTGCACGGCGTCCTGGCCGGCCTGGGCCTGGTTGTCGCCGGCCTCGAGCGCGGCGTGCGTCAGGAACGCCGCCAGCGGCGACAGCGTTTCGCCGGTGTCGATGTCGACGATGCCGGGCAGGGCCGGCGTCAACGGCGCATCGAGCAGCGGCGCATCCGGGTCCAGCCCCTGGCTGGCCGGGCTTTGCGTCAGCGGTGCACCATGCTCGTCGAGCGGCAGCGCCACGGCGTCGCGGCCAAAGCCCTCCTGCGTGACAAAGCTCTCGGCGGCGTTGACCAGTTCCTCCAGGTTCTCGATACGGTCAGCGCCTTCCTTTTCGGCGCGGTAGTGCGTGAGCAGGCCCGACGACTCGAGCATCTGCTCGATGATGGCGCGCAGCGTCAGGCCCTGCGTCTGCTCGCGCAGCACATCGACCAGCGCGACGAAGGCGCCCAGGTTGGCGCCGGCCTTGCCGGGCACGGCGCTCACGGCGTCGTGCAGCGAGCAGCCGGCCGAGCGCGCGGCGTCTTGCAGCACCTCGACGCTGCGCGCGCCAATGCCGCGCGGCGGAAAATTGACCACGCGCATGAAGCTGGTGTCGTCCTGGGGGTTCTCCAGCAGGCGCAGGTACGACAGCGCGTGCTTGATTTCGGCGCGCTCGAAAAAGCGCAGGCCGCCATAGACGCGGTAGGGCACGGCGGCGTTGAACAGGGTCGACTCGATGATGCGGCTTTGCGCGTTGCTGCGGTAGAGCACGGCGATTTCCTGGCGCGCAAAGCCGTCGCTTCGGACCAGCTGGCGGATCTCGTCGACCATCCAGCGCGCCTCCATCAGGTCGCTGGGCGCCTCGTAGACGCGCACCGGCTCGCCCGGGCC
The DNA here is from genome assembly GCF_012931925.1 of Acidovorax sp. SRB_24. Lineage (NCBI taxonomy): Bacteria > Pseudomonadati > Pseudomonadota > Betaproteobacteria > Burkholderiales > Comamonadaceae > Acidovorax > Acidovorax sp. SRB_24. Next base: position 972 of record NZ_MWOM01000094.1, on the reverse strand, counting down.
TTGGTCGGTGCGCAGGTTCTTGCCCAGGCGCGCGCTGTTGTGGCTGATGAGCTGGTTGGCGGCGTCGAGGATGTTGCTGTAGCTGCGGTAGTTCTGCTCGAGCTTGATCTGGCGCTGCACATCGAATTCGCGCACGAAGTCCGCCATGTTGCCCACGCGCGCACCGCGGAAGGCATAGATGCTCTGGTCGTCGTCGCCCACGGCGATCACGCTGCCGCGCGGCGCAAAGCGGCCGTCCACCTCGTCGCCCGCGAGCTGCTTGAGCCACGCGTACTGCAGCTTGTTGGTGTCCTGGAACTCGTCGACCAGGATGTGCTGGAAGCGCCGCTGGTAGTGCGCGCGAACCGGGTCGTTGTCGCGCAGCAGCTCGTAGCTGCGCAGCATCAGCTCGCCGAAGTCGACCACGCCTTCGCGCTGGCACTGCTCTTCGTAGAGCTGGTAGAGCTCCACTTTCCTGCGCCCGTCCACGTCGTGCGTGGCCACCGGCACATCGCCCGGGCGCATGCCCTCTTCCTTGCAGCCCGCGATGAAGTACTGCACCTGCTTGGGCGGAAAGCGCTCGTCGTCCACGTTGTGCTGCTTGCACAGGCGCTTGACGGCCGAGAGCTGGTCCTGCGTGTCAAGGATCTGGAACGCCTGCGGCAGACCCGCCGCTTGGTGGTGTGCGCGCAGCAAGCGGTTGCACAGGCCGTGGAAGGTGCCGATCCACATGCCGCGCACGCTGACGGGCAGCATGGCCGAGAGCCGCGCCACCATCTCCTTGGCGGCCTTGTTGGTGAACGTGACGGCCAGGATGCTGCCGGGGGTGGCCAGGCCGTTTTGCAGCAGCCAGGCGATGCGCGTGGTGAGCACGCGCGTCTTGCCCGAGCCGGCGCCCGCCAGGATCAGCGCGTGCCCGGCGGGCAGCGTGACGGCGGCGAGCTGCTCGGGGTTGAGGTGGTGCAGCAGCGGCGATGCGGCGGCGGGCGCGGG
>NZ_MWOM01000093.1:0-12443 GCF_012931925.1 Acidovorax sp. SRB_24 | reverse complement strand
AGGTCGGCGGCCGTGCCCTGCATGGGCGCGTTGATGGCCGCGCGCTCGGCGCCGCTGCGGCGCGGGCCGTTGGGCGAGTTGATCTCGGGCAGGTACAGGCGCCGGCCCAGCACCGTCTCGACATAGCCCTGCGCCTTGGCCTGGGCCTTGGTCTCGTCCATGTAGCGCTTGACGCCGGGGTAGCGCTGGAAGTAACGGTCTATGTAGGCGGCCGCGGCCTTGGTCTCGATGCCGAGGTTCTTGGCCAGGCCAAAGCTGCTCATGCCGTAGATCAGGCCGAAGTTGATGACCTTGGCATAGCGGCGCTGCTCGCTCGACACCTCGTCGAGCGCGACGCCGAACACCTCGGCGGCGGTCGCGCGGTGGACGTCCAGGCCTTCGCGGAAGGCGTGCAGCAGCGCCTCGTCGCCGCTCAGGTGCGCCATGATGCGCAGCTCGACCTGCGAGTAGTCGGCGCTGGCGATCACGCGGCCCGGCGGCGCCACGAACGCGGCGCGGATGCGCCGGCCCTCGGGCGTGCGGATGGGGATGTTCTGCAGGTTCGGCTCGTTGCTCGACAGGCGCCCGGTCACCGCCACGGCCTGGGCGTAGTGCGTGTGCACGCGGCCGGTGCGCGGGTGGGCGAGCTGCGCCAGCTTGTCGGTGTAGGTGCCCTTGAGCTTGCACAGGCTGCGGTGCTCGAGCAGCTTGGCCGGCAGCGGAAAGTCGAGCGCGAGCTTTTCGAGCACTTCCTCGTCGGTGCTGCGCGCGCCGGTGGCGGTCTTCTTGACCACCGGCATGCCCAGCTTGTCGAAAAAGATCTCGCCCAGTTGCTTGGGACTCGACAGGTTGAACGGCTGGCCGGCAATCTCGTAGGCCTCGGCTTCGAGCTGCACGATGCGCTGGCCGAGCTCGTGGCTTTGCGCGGCCAGCGTGGCCGCGTCGATCAGCACGCCGTTGCGTTCGATGCGGAACAGCGCCTCGCTGCTGGCCATCTCCAGCTCGTAGATGCCGCGCAGCTTCTCGTCGGCCTGCAGCTGCGGCCACAGCACGCGGTGCACGTCGAGCGTCTGGTCCGAGTCCTCGCACGAATAGGCGGCGGCCTTGTCCACCGCCACCTGCGCAAACGGGATCTGGTGCGCGCCCTTGCCGCACAGGTCCTCGTAGCTCAGCCCGCTGCGCCCGGTGTGGCGCTGGGCCAGGCTGGCCAGGCCGTGCGGCTTGTGCACTTCGAGCACGTAGCTTTGCAGCATGGTGTCGTGTGCGTAGCCGCGCACGTCGATGCCGTGGTTGGCGAACACATGGCGGTCGTACTTGACGTGCTGGCCCAGCTTGGCGCGGCTGGCGTCTTCGAGCCAGGGCTGGAGCTTGGCCAGCACGTCGGCGAGCGGCAGCTGCTCGGGCGCGTCGGGGCCGGAATGCGCGAGCGGAATGTAGGCGGCCTCGTTCGGCTGCACGCTCAGCGAGATGCCGACGATCTGGGCGCGCATCTCGTCGAGCGAGGTGGTCTCGGTGTCGATGGCCACCAGGTCGGCCGCCTGGGCGCGGGCCAGCCAGCGGTCGAAAGCCTCCCGGGTCAGCACCGTGTCGTAGGCCACGTCGCGGTGCTGCGCGGCCTCGGCAATCGCCGTGGCGGCCGGGTCGGCGAACAGGTCGGCGGTGCCGCCATCGTCTTTTTTCTTGCCCACCGGAGGCGCGGCGGCGGCGCTGCCATTGGCGGCATCGGCCGGGCCGAGCGCGCGCGCCAGGCCCTTGAAGCCGTACTGTTCATAAAAGCCGCGCAAAGCGTCCTTCTGCTCTGCGCCGACAGCGATGGCGTCGATCGCCGGCAGGCCGGGCACATGGCCGTCGAGGTCGCAGTCGGTCTTGATGGTGACGAGCTGGCGCGCCGTGGGCAGCCAGCCCAGCGCGCCGCGCAGGTTCTCGCCGGCCACGCCCTTGATCTCATGGGCGCGCGCCAGCAGCGCATCGAGCGAGCCGTATTCATTGAGCCACTTGGCCGCCGTCTTGGGCCCCACCTTGGGCACGCCGGGCACGTTGTCCACGGCATCGCCCACCAGCATCTGGAACTCGACCATCTGCGACGGCGGCACGCCGAATTCGGCCGTCACGCCGGCCACGTCGCGCTTCTTGCCGTTCATGGTGTCGATAACGGTGATGTGCGCGTCCACCAGCTGGCTCAGGTCCTTGTCGCCGCTGGAGATGACCACCTGGATGCCCTGGCGCGCGGCCGTGACGGCCAGCGTGCCGATCACGTCGTCGGCCTCCACGCCAGGGATGGCCAGCACCGTCCAGCCAAGCATGCGCACCACGTCGTGGATGGGCGGGATCTGCGCGCGCAGGTCGTCGGGCATGGGCGCGCGCTGGGCCTTGTAGTCGGGGTAGAGGTCGTCGCGGAACGTGGGGCCGGAGGCGTCGAAAATGCAGGCGGCATAGTCGGCGTGCACCTCCTTGCGCAGCGCCCCCATCATGTTGATCATGCCGCGGATGGCGCCCGTGGCGGCGCTGTGCGGGTCGCCGGGCACGGCGCGCAGATCGGGCATGGCGTGGTAGGCACGGTAGAGGTAGCTGGAGCCGTCGACCAGCACCAGGGTTTTTTTGTCGGTCATGCGGCGATTGTGCACACGAACGGGCGCGCAAGCCTTCCCTGAAAGCCCCGGTGTGCCAGGCCCGGAGCCCATCCAATTGCTATGGTTCGGCCCACAATGGCGGCTCCGTGTTCCACCGCCACCTGAGGAGTCCCGCCTTGAAGCCCATCCAGAAGATTGCCCTCGGGGCGCTGCTGGCCCTGGCCGCCATCGGCACGGCCGGCTGGCTCGGCCTCGACCCGGAGACGCGCGGCCTGCTCAAGGCCCTGCCGACGAACCGCGACCTGCTGTTCTGGAGCCAGCCGCAGCGCGACGCCGCCTTCCGCGCGCTCGACCGGCTGCCCGTCCTGGCCCGATCGCATGCCATCGCGGCCAGCGGCACGCCCCGGCCGCTGCCGCCGGGTCCGCCGCTGCCGTTGGCGCTGGACATCGATGCCTACCTGGCCGGCCAGCGCAGCGCGGCGTTGCTGGTGCTGCACGACGGCAAGCTGCGCCTGGAGCGCTACGGTCTGGACTTCGGCAGTGGCGGGCGCTGGACGAGCTTTTCGGTGGCCAAGTCCATGACGTCCACGCTGGTGGGCGCCGCCCTGCGCGACGGCCACATCCGCAGCATGGACGACAAGGTCAGCGACTACATCCCGCAGATGCGGGGCTCGGCCTACGACGCCGTGAGCATCCGCCAGCTGCTGACCATGACGTCTGGCGTCCGCTGGAACGAGGACTACAGCGACGCCAACTCCGACGTGGCGCGGTTCAACAACCACCAGCCCGAGCCGGGCGTGGATGCGCTCGTGAGCTATATGCGCCGTCTGCCACGCGACGTGCCCGCGGGCACGCGCTGGCTCTACAGCACGGGAGAGACCAACCTCGTGGGCATCCTCGTGGGCCAGGCCACTGGCAAGCCCCTGTCGCAGTACCTGCAGGAAAAGGTCTGGGGCCCCGCCGGCATGGAGCAGCAGGCCACCTGGCTGCTCAGCAAGACCGGGCAGGAGATCAGCGGCTGCTGCATCCAGGCCGCGGCGCGGGACTTCGCGCGCTTTGGGCAGTTCATCCTGGAAGGCGCCCTCGCCAACGGCCACAGCGTCGTGCCCGAAAGCTGGCTGCGCGAGGCCACCACGGCGCGCACCGCCATCGGCCAGAGCGGGCGCGGCTACGGCTACCAGTGGTGGACCTATGACGACGGCAGCTTCGCGGCGCGCGGCATTTTCGGCCAGGGCATCTTCATCGATCCCCGGCGCAGGATCGTCATCGCCTCCAACGCCAACTGGGCAGGCGGCGCGCGGGACCCCGTGGCCAGCGCAGCGCGCGAGGCGTTCTACCGGGCGGTGCAGCAGGCGGTGGACGGCGAGGCGGTGGCCGCGCCCACCGCCGCCCCTGTTCCCGCCGCCGCGCGCGACCTACAATCGCGCCATGCGCGCTCTACCACTCCTTTTGCTGCTGGCCCTGGCCAGCGGCCCTGTCCTGGCCCAGAATACCAGCCAAAAACCTGCTGAGCCCAATGCCAGCGAGCGTGAACAGCTATCAAACAAAGAGCAAAAATCCGACCGCCTGAACCAGCGCACCGAGCGCATCCATGTCGAAGACGGGGGCAGCCGCGTCGATGAGCTGCGCATTGGCGGCCAGACCCAGAGCATCAAGGTGCAGCCCAAGGTGGGCAATATGCCCGAGTACGAGGTCCAACCGTCGGATGGCGTGCGCAACCGCCCCCGCAATGGCGCAGAAACCGACACCGGTTCGCGCGTGTGGAACCTCAAGAAGTTCTGACGCGCGCCCCCCATTTGGCGCATCCCGCCGCCGCGTGCAGCGGCGCCCGCACCGCTTCGCGGCCACCCTGGGTATGCGTCCTCTCTTCTAGCCCTATTTCCGTTTTGTCCTGAGCGATGGCCGTATTCACCAAAGTCTCCCTGAAAGAGGCGCGCGAGTTGCTGCGCCGTTTGCAACTGGGCGAGCTGCACAAGCTGCGCGGCATCGAAGGCGGCATAGAGAACACCAACTATTTCGTCACCTGCGAGCAGGGCGAGTTCGTGCTCACGCTGTTCGAGCGCCTCACGGCCGAGCAGCTGCCGTTCTACCTGCACCTGATGCGGCACCTGGCGCACGCCGGCATTCCCGTGCCCGACCCGCAGCCCGACAAGCACGGCAGCATCCTGCACAGCGTGTGCGGCAAGCCCGCCGCCGTGGTCAACCGGCTGCGCGGCCACAGCCAGCTCGCGCCCGGCGCGGTGCACTGCACCGCCGTGGGCGACATGCTGGCACGCATGCACTTGGCGGGGCGCAGCTTCGAGCGCCAGCAGCCGAACCTGCGCGGCCTGCCGTGGTGGAACGAGACCGTGCCCGTGGTGCTGCCGCACGCCAGCCCTGAGCAAGCGGCGCTGCTGCGCGCCGAACTGGCCTACCAGAACCACATCGCGGCCTCGTCGGCCTATGCCGCGCTGCCGCGCGGGCCGGTGCACGCCGACCTGTTCCGCGACAACGTGATGTTCGAGGGCGAGACGCTCACTGGCTTCTTCGACTTCTACTTTGCCGGCGTCGACACCTTCCTGTTCGACCTGGCCGTGTGCCTGAACGACTGGTGCATCGACCTGGAAGACGGCGCGCACGACGCCGCGCGCTTTGACGCCATGCTGCACGCCTACCAGGCCGTGCGCCCCCTCACGGCGGCCGAGCGCAGCCTGCTGCCGGCGCTGCTGCGCGCCGGGGCACTGCGCTTCTGGATCTCGCGCCTGTGGGACTACCACCTGCCGCGCGAGGCATCCATGCTCACGCCGCACGACCCCGGCCACTTCGAGCGCGTTCTGCGCCAGCGCGTTGCGCACCCGCCCCAGGCCTGAGCCGCCGGCGCCCCTCTCCTGCAGGAAACCATGAAACTCCACATCGTCCCCGCCCGCACCGGCATCGCCTGGGTCAAGAGCGGCATCCGCGTGTTCTGGCGCCAGCCCATGGCCATGGCCGCCCTCTTCTTCATGACCATGGCCGCCATGTCGCTGGCCACGCTGGTGCCGCTGATCGGGCCGGCGCTGGCGCTGGCCCTGCTGCCGTCGGCCACGCTGGCCATGATGGTGGCCTCGGCCGAGGCCGTGCAGGGGCGCTTTCCGACGCCCGCCGTGCTGCTGGTGGCGTTTCGCACCGGGCGCCAGCGCCTGCGCCACATGCTGGTGCTCGGCGCGCTGTACGCGATCGGCTTCCTGGCGGTGATGGGGTTCTCGGCGCTGTTCGACGGCGGCCTGTTTGCACAGGTCTACCTGGGCGGCGAGCCCATGACGCGCGAGATCGCAGAGAACCCCGAATTCCAGACCGCGATGTGGGTGTCGATGGCGCTGTACCTGCCGCTGTCGCTGCTGTTCTGGCATGCGCCGGGCCTCGTGCACTGGCACGGCGTGCCGCCCGTCAAGAGCCTGTTTTTCAGCATCGTGGCCTGCCTGCGCAACATGGGCGCGTTCACGGTCTATGGCCTGGGCTGGCTGGGGGTGTTCGCGCTCGGCGGCGTGCTCATCAGCCTGGTGTCGGGCCTGCTGGCCATGCTGGGCGTGTTCAGCGCCGAGTCGGCGCCCGGCGCCATTGGCGGCCTGATGGTGGGCCTGGCAATGGTCATGGCGGCGATGTTCTTCAGCTCCATCGTCTTCACGTTCCGCGACTGCTTCGCAGCGCCCGACGCGCCCCCCTCCGACGCCCCCGAAACCACCGCCTGAAGCGGCGCCCTGAGGCCCCGCCCCCGTGCGCGGTTGGCGGTGCCTGCGCGGCTGGTGTTGCTGCGCCATGGCTTTCTGCGGGCGCTCCAGCATCAAAAAACATAGCTGCCTGCGCAATACGAGCAAGGGCCAGATGCCAATAACACCCCAAAACAAACAGGCCCGCAGGGTGCGCTTGGAGCGCAGCCTGCGGGCCTGGGGATCGGCCGGAAACACCGCCGCTGGCGGTGCGTTGCCTCAGGTGCCGACCTTGCCGCCGTCGTTCTTGGTGATGACGATGGTGGCCGAGCGCGGGCGCTTGCCGGAGCCGTAGCCGGCGTTGGCAGGCCACTGGCTCTGGTACTTGGCGGGGTCACTGATGTTGGCCATCGCCGTGCCTTCGCCGGGGTGCTGGATGTTCACGAAGATCGCCTTGCCGTCGGGCGTTTCGGCCAGGCCGGTGATTTCGCTGCCCTTGGGGCCGACCAAGAAGCGCTTGAGCGTGCTGGGCGTGGCGGCCTTGCCGACGTAGGTGTCCACGGCCAGAATGCTGCCATCGGCCTTGGTGTGGTTCAGCGTCTTCTTGCCGCCGTCGCCCACACTGCCGGGCACGGCAGCCAGCATCATGCAGTTTGTGACATCGGTGTAGGCGCCGTCGTCGGTCTGGATCCAGCAGATGCCGGTGGCCTTGCTGAACACCAGGCCGTCGGGGCTGGAGAAGTCCTGGTCGTCGGTCAGCGCGGACAGGTTCACCAGGCCCTTGTCGGCCCCGGCTTCGGCGCCGAACAGGTACACGTCCCACTGGAAGCCCGCGCCCGTGTCCTTCAGGCGCACGAGGTGGCCGTTGGGGTTGCCGTTTTGCTTGGACGCGCCCTTCATGTCGGTGTAGGCACGCGGGTTGGCGGCGTCGGGCAGGTACTGGCCGCTGGCCGGGTCGATGCTGCGGTTGCTGTTGTTCGTGAGCGTGAAGTAGATCTCGCCGTTGGCGGGGTTCACGGCGTTCCACTCAGGGCGGTCCATCTTGGTCGCACCGACGGCGTCTGCGGCCAGGCGAGTGTGGATGGCGATGTCGGCGGCGCTGGTAAACGCAAAGCCCGCGTAGCCGGCAATGGCCGGGTTGCTGACGGACAGCTCGACCCACTTGCCCGAGCCGTCGGCGCTGAACTGGGCCACGTACAGCGTGCCGCTGTCGAGGTACTTGTCACCCACGGCCAAGCGGTCGGCGGCATTCGCGTCGGCCGCGCTCCAGACGGCGCTGGAGACGAACTTGTAGATGTACTCGCCGCGCGAGTCGTCGCCCATGTACACGGTGAGCGGCTGGCCGGCCACCACCTTACCGAAGGCTGCGCTCTCGTGCGCGAAACGGCCCAGGCCGGTGCGCTTTTTGGCCAGGCGGGTCTTGTCGTAGGCATCGATCTCGACGATGTAGCCCATGCCGTTCATTTCGTTGCGGTAGTCGTCGCTGCCATCGACCGAGGCGCCGGTCTTGCTGATGTTCCAGCGCTGGTACTGGTCTTCCAGACCGCCGGTTTCCCAGCCGTGGCGCGATGCTGCGCCCTGGTTGCGGCCGTAGCGCTTGAGGGACACAACGCTCTTGTCGCCGCGGGCCGCATCGTCGGCCGCGCCGCGGGTGAAGTAGCCGAACCAGTTTTCCTCGCCGGTCAGGAAGGTGCCCCAGGGCGTCTTGCCGGTACCGCAGTTGTTCAGCGTGCCGCGGGTGGTGGTACCGGTGGGTGCGTATTTCGTCACCAACTGGGCGTTGCCGCGCGCCGGGCCCGACAGCTCCATGGGCGAGAGCGGCGTGAGGCGGAAGTTGCGCGCCGAGTTGGGCGCGTAGCCCCAGCCGCCAGCCGTCTTGGTGACTTCAATCACGGCGATGCCGTGCAGCGCCACTTCCTTGTCCACTTCCACAGCCGGGCGCGGCAGTGTCGAGGCGCCGCCGTTGGCGTGTATGAAGAACGACGAAAGTTTTTCGTCGGTGGTGGCTTCGTGGTTAATCGCCAGCAGGCCGCGCTCGGTGGCGTTGTCATTGCGCTGGCCGTCGGCGCCCAGACCGAACCACTCCATGCCGTCGTGGTGGTCGCCGGCACGCTTGTCGAAGTCGGTGTCGGTGCCGTCGTTGCGGTAGGCGCTGGTGCCGGGCAGCACTGGGTCACCCAGCGCATACAGCACGCTGGCCGTATAACCGGCGGGCACGATGACCGAATCGGCCAGGCTCTTGCCCACGGCGGTAAAGCCCAGCAACTGGGGGACAATCGGGGTTTCGACCTCTGGGCCATCGCTGCCACCACCGCAGGCGCTCACGCCAAAGCCGGCCAACATGGCCGTGCCCACGGTGCCCACGCTGCCGCGCAGCAGGCCCCGGCGCGACAGGCGCGCGCCCAGCACCGATTCAAAAGTGGGGTTGGCCGAGTTGTTGGCGTTCTCGTTATTGAAATCAATGGCCTGCTCGGGCGCAATCTCGCGGTGGGTCATCGTGGTTCCTTGGATAGGGGTTGCAAACTCCACGAAGCGTACGAAGCGGTTGCGACATGGCCGTGACGGGTGCATGACAGCGGCGTGACAACGCGCCTGTGAATCAAAGCCAAATCGGTCGCTAACGCTGTCCTGTCCAGCGCTGGCAGCTATCCATTTAGAACCCTTGGAAGCACTGCCCTGGCTCAGCGTGCCTTGCTGCGGTGCTCATGCAGGTAGACGCGGTCGTCCACGCTCGAGAAGACCACGGCAAACACGATGCCGAGCGCCGCGCCCAGGATGGTGTCGAGCACGCGCTCGACCGGCATGCTCTGGGCCACCGCCGGCGATGCCAGGTAGGTCATGAGCAGCGCCATGGGCGTGATGGTGATCTGGCCGAGCGCGTAGTTGTAGCCAATGATCACCTCGGTCAGGAACTGGAACGCCACGATCGCCGCCACCACGGTCCAGAACCCAGGCTGCTGCGCCAGCATGGCCCAGACGAGGAAGGAACCCACGATGGTGCCTGCCATGCGCTGCAGTGCGCGGTTCATGGTGATGTGCAGGTGCCCGCCCTGCATCACCGACACCGCGCCAATCGCCGCCCAGGCCGGGTGGTGCCAGCCGGCCATGAAGGCAATCCAGGCCGCCAACGCGGCACACGCGGTGATGCGCCCAGCGGCAATGCACTGGTGCGACCAGGGTGCCACATGCGCAGGCGGCAAGCGCAGCGCCTTGAGTTCCGGGGCGCGCCAGCGGTCCGTCACCAGGCAGGTCAACACCGCCACCACACCGCCGGCCAGGGTCGCCAGCGCCCGGGCCAGCACCTCGGCGCCGCTGCCGACCGGGTTGTATGCAGCGCCGGCCGCAAACACGATGATCACCGCCCCGGGCCCGCCCAGGCTCCACCACGACACCGCGACGGTGGACGCGCCGGCCACAAGGGCCAGCACCAACACCATCATCCACGGCAGCGCGCCGCCCCACGAGGCCAGCGACGGCACCAGCACGCCCAGCGCCAGCAGCAGCGCACAGACCACGACGATGCGCATGCGCCGCTCCACCGTGGCAAAGCGCCCGAACAGGGCCGCCAATCCGCCGAGCGAAGCGAACCCCACCATCTGCGGCCAGGGCGAGAAATGCACTGCCACGATCGCCAGCAGCACGGCCAGCGCGGCCTGCACCCCCGCAATGGTGAAGATGCGCAGCGAGGGCGGCGCGCCGAGCGCCACGCTCTCGGCCCACTGCGCCGGGCTGACGAGATGGCGCGCAGAGGCGCCGCGCGACGCGCCGCGCAGGCGCCGGGATGTCGTTGCGGGATCGTCTTGTTTGGGCATAAAGGATGCCTAGGTCACTCGACCACCGCCAGCTTGGCCACCGACAGCGCCAGCCACTTCGTGCCATGGCGCGGAAAGCTGACCTGCGCGCGTGCGTCGTCGCCCGTGCCCTCGAGCGCCAGCACCTTGCCTTCGCCGAACTTGGTGTGGAACACCGCCAGCCCCACGCGCAGGCCGTGCGATGGCGCGGCCTTCTGCGCCGGGACGGGCGGGCTGGCAAAGGTCTCTGACTTGAAGCCATATCGGCCTCCAGCGCCCGATGGGTAAGCGCCTCCAGCTATGGAATCAGGAGTAAACGTGCCAAAGCCCGCCTGCTTGGGCGTGATCCACTTGAGCGCGCTCTCGGGCAGCTCGTCAAAAAAGCGGCTCTTGAGGTTGTAGCGCGTCTGCCCGTGCAGCAGCCGCGTTTGCGAGTGGCTCAGGTACAGGCGCTTTCGGGCGCGGGTGATCGCCACGTACATCAGGCGGCGCTCTTCTTCGAGGCCCGCCCGGTCGCTCATGGCGTTCTCGTGCGGGAACAGGCCGTCCTCCATGCCGCCGATGAACACGGCGTCGAATTCGAGCCCCTTGCTCGCGTGCACCGTCATCAGCTGCACGGCGTCCTGGCCGGCCTGGGCCTGGTTGTCGCCGGCCTCGAGCGCGGCGTGCGTCAGGAACGCCGCCAGCGGCGACAGCGTTTCGCCGGTGTCGATGTCGACGATGCCGGGCAGGGCCGGCGTCAACGGCGCATCGAGCAGCGGCGCATCCGGGTCCAGCCCCTGGCTGGCCGGGCTTTGCGTCAGCGGTGCACCATGCTCGTCGAGCGGCAGCGCCACGGCGTCGCGGCCAAAGCCCTCCTGCGTGACAAAGCTCTCGGCGGCGTTGACCAGTTCCTCCAGGTTCTCGATACGGTCAGCGCCTTCCTTTTCGGCGCGGTAGTGCGTGAGCAGGCCCGACGACTCGAGCATCTGCTCGATGATGGCGCGCAGCGTCAGGCCCTGCGTCTGCTCGCGCAGCACATCGACCAGCGCGACGAAGGCGCCCAGGTTGGCGCCGGCCTTGCCGGGCACGGCGCTCACGGCGTCGTGCAGCGAGCAGCCGGCCGAGCGCGCGGCGTCTTGCAGCACCTCGACGCTGCGCGCGCCAATGCCGCGCGGCGGAAAATTGACCACGCGCATGAAGCTGGTGTCGTCCTGGGGGTTCTCCAGCAGGCGCAGGTACGACAGCGCGTGCTTGATTTCGGCGCGCTCGAAAAAGCGCAGGCCGCCATAGACGCGGTAGGGCACGGCGGCGTTGAACAGGGTCGACTCGATGATGCGGCTTTGCGCGTTGCTGCGGTAGAGCACGGCGATTTCCTGGCGCGCAAAGCCGTCGCTTCGGACCAGCTGGCGGATCTCGTCGACCATCCAGCGCGCCTCCATCAGGTCGCTGGGCGCCTCGTAGACGCGCACCGGCTCGCCCGGGCCTTGGTCGGTGCGCAGGTTCTTGCCCAGGCGCGCGCTGTTGTGGCTGATGAGCTGGTTGGCGGCGTCGAGGATGTTGCTGTAGCTGCGGTAGTTCTGCTCGAGCTTGATCTGGCGCTGCACATCGAATTCGCGCACGAAGTCCGCCATGTTGCCCACGCGCGCACCGCGGAAGGCATAGATGCTCTGGTCGTCGTCGCCCACGGCGATCACGCTGCCGCGCGGCGCAAAGCGGCCGTCCACCTCGTCGCCCGCGAGCTGCTTGAGCCACGCGTACTGCAGCTTGTTGGTGTCCTGGAACTCGTCGACCAGGATGTGCTGGAAGCGCCGCTGGTAGTGCGCGCGAACCGGGTCGTTGTCGCGCAGCAGCTCGTAGCTGCGCAGCATCAGCTCGCCGAAGTCGACCACGCCTTCGCGCTGGCACTGCTCTTCGTAGAGCTGGTAGAGCTCCACTTTCCTGCGCCCGTCCACGTCGTGCGTGGCCACCGGCACATCGCCCGGGCGCATGCCCTCTTCCTTGCAGCCCGCGATGAAGTACTGCACCTGCTTGGGCGGAAAGCGCTCGTCGTCCACGTTGTGCTGCTTGCACAGGCGCTTGACGGCCGAGAGCTGGTCCTGCGTGTCAAGGATCTGGAACGCCTGCGGCAGACCCGCCGCTTGGTGGTGTGCGCGCAGCAAGCGGTTGCACAGGCCGTGGAAGGTGCCGATCCACATGCCGCGCACGCTGACGGGCAGCATGGCCGAGAGCCGCGCCACCATCTCCTTGGCGGCCTTGTTGGTGAACGTGACGGCCAGGATGCTGCCGGGGGTGGCCAGGCCGTTTTGCAGCAGCCAGGCGATGCGCGTGGTGAGCACGCGCGTCTTGCCCGAGCCGGCGCCCGCCAGGATCAGCGCGTGCCCGGCGGGCAGCGTGACGGCGGCGAGCTGCTCGGGGTTGAGGTGGTGCAGCAGCGGCGATGCGGCGGCGGGCGCGGG
>NZ_MWOM01000053.1:0-30702 GCF_012931925.1 Acidovorax sp. SRB_24 | reverse complement strand
CGGCCGCGTTCAGACCTGGGCGTTTTTGTAGTTGGCGATGCCGTCCAGGATTTCCTTGTGCGCGGCGTCAATGCCTTCCCAGCCCAGCACCTTGACCCACTTGCCTTCTTCGAGGTCCTTGTAGTGCTCGAAGAAGTGGCTCAGGGCCTTCAGGCGCGCGGGGTTCACGTCCTCGATGTTCTTCCAGGCCGAGTACATGCCCAGCACCTTGTTGGTGGGCACGGCCAGCACCTTGCCGTCGATGCCGGCCTCGTCTTCCATCTTCAGGATGCCGAGCGCGCGGCAGGGCACGACGACGCCCGGCACCAGCGGGTACGGGGTGATGACCAGCACGTCGACCGGGTCACCGTCGCCGCTGAGCGTTCGCGGGACGTAGCCGTAGTTCGACGGGTAGTACATGGCCGTGGTCATGAAGCGGTCGACGAAGATGGCGCCCGACTCCTTGTCCACTTCGTACTTGATGGGATCGGAATCCATGGGGATTTCAACGACCACGTTGAAGGATTCAGGGATGTTGTTGCCGGGGGTGACGTTGTTGAGGGACATGGTTGTCGGTCGTGTTGTTGAGGGATACCAGGGATCCCCGTCGGGATTAACCCTCATTTTACCGGCTCGCCCCTTTCAGCCCGCTTGCAGGCGCGCTATTCAAGGTAAATTGGTCCGGTTGGCCAATCGACCCAGGTGGCGGTCGAGGAAGCAACGCAGCGGAGACACGACCGGTGCGTTGTGCCTCTACCGTGCGAGACAAGAACACCTGGAGACAACGAATGGCTGCATCCACAGCGCTGACTTCCCCCCTCCTCCTGGCCCTGGCGTGCGGGCTGATTGCCGTGGCCTATGGCATCTGGGCCCGCAGCTGGATCCTCGCCAAGGACCCCGGCAACGCGCGCATGCAAGAGATCGCGGGCGCCATCCAGGCCGGCGCGGCCGCCTACCTGGCGCGGCAGTACAAGACCATCGCCATCGTCGGCGTCGTGCTGGCCATCCTGATCGGCCTTTTCCTTGATGCCAAGACGGCCGTGGGCTTCGCGATCGGCGCCGTGCTCTCGGGCGCCTGCGGCTTCATCGGCATGAATGTCTCGGTGCGCGCCAACGTGCGCACCGCGCAGGCCGCCACGCAAGGCATCGGGCCGGCGCTCGACGTGGCCTTCCGCGGCGGCGCCATCACCGGCATGCTGGTGGTGGGCCTCGGGCTGCTCGGCGTCACCGGCTTCTACTGGTTCCTGGTCGGCAGCAACCCGGTAGCCGACAAGACGCTGGCCAACCTGCTCAACCCGCTGATCGGCTTTGCCTTCGGATCGTCGCTGATTTCGATCTTCGCGCGGCTGGGCGGCGGCATCTTCACCAAGGGCGCCGACGTCGGCGCCGACCTCGTGGGCAAGGTCGAGGCCGGCATCCCCGAAGACGACCCGCGCAACCCCGCCGTGATCGCCGACAACGTCGGAGACAACGTGGGCGACTGCGCCGGCATGGCGGCCGACCTGTTCGAGACCTACGCCGTCACGCTGATCGCCACGATGGTGCTGGGTGCGCTGATGGTGACCGCCGCCCCGGTCAACGCCGTGCTGTACCCGCTAGCGCTGGGCGCCGTGTCCATCGTCGCATCGATCATCGGCTGCTTCTTCGTCAAGGCCTCACCGGGCATGAAGAACGTGATGCCGGCGCTCTACCGGGGCCTGGCCGTGGCCGGCGTGCTCTCGCTGATCGCGTTCTGGTTCGTCACGGCCTGGATCATTCCCGACAACGCGATCGCCGCCAGCGGCAGCCAGATCAAGCTGTTCGGCGCCTGCGCCACGGGCCTGGTGCTGACGGCCGCGCTGGTCTGGATCACCGAGTTCTATACCGGCACGCAGTATTCGCCGGTGCAGCACATCGCGCAGGCCTCGACCACCGGCCACGGCACCAACATCATCGCGGGACTGGGCGTGTCGATGCGCTCCACGGCCTGGCCGGTGATCTGCGTCTGCATCGCCATCCTCGTGTCGTACCAGCTCGCGGGCCTGTATGGCATCGCCGTCGCCGCCACCGCCATGCTCAGCATGGCCGGCATCGTGGTGGCGCTCGACGCCTACGGCCCCATCACCGACAACGCGGGCGGCATCGCCGAAATGGCCGACATGCCCCCCGAGGTGCGCGCCGTGACCGACCCGCTCGACGCCGTGGGCAACACCACCAAGGCCGTCACCAAGGGCTACGCCATCGGCTCGGCGGGCCTCGCGGCGCTGGTGCTGTTCGCCGACTACACGCACAAGCTCGAGAGCTATGGCCAGGCGATCAGCTTCAACCTGAGCGACCCGATGGTCATCGTCGGCCTGTTCATCGGCGGCCTGATCCCCTACCTGTTCGGCGCCATGGCCATGGAGGCCGTGGGCCGCGCGGCCGGCGCCGTGGTGGTCGAGGTGCGGCGCCAGTTCCGCGACATTGCCGGCATCATGGAAGGCACAGGCAAGCCCGAATACGGCCGCGCGGTCGACATGCTGACCAGCGCCGCCATCAAGGAAATGGTCATCCCCAGCCTGCTGCCCGTGGTGGTGCCGATCGCCGTCGGCCTGCTGCTGGGCCCGAAGGCGCTGGGCGGCCTCTTGATGGGCACCATCGTTACCGGCCTCTTCGTCGCCATCAGCATGTGCACGGGCGGCGGCGCCTGGGACAACGCGAAGAAATACATCGAAGACGGCCACCACGGCGGCAAGGGCAGCGAGGCGCACAAGGCCGCCGTCACGGGCGACACCGTGGGCGACCCCTACAAGGACACGGCCGGCCCGGCGGTGAACCCGCTGATCAAGATCATCAACATCGTGGCGCTGCTGATCGTGCCGCTGGTGGTCAAGTTCCACGGCACTTGAAAACTCAGCCCTGTCACTCCAGAGCCCGCTCCGGCGGGCTTTTTTGCGGCCGCAGCAGCGCTTGCTCGTGCACCCCGATGTCTGGGAGCGCCCTTGCGCACAAGCCAGTTCAGACCGCTCTCTTGCATCCGGTCGTGAAAATCCGGTTCGGTAGCTTTCCGTTCATGGCGCCCGAATGCAGTTCACACCCGGATTCGGCAGCTTCGTCGCATCGCGCAGGACATCGACAAAGGCATTGCATAAATTCGATCCAACTTGAACGCACTCTGCACCACTTGGAGAGGTCATTTTCTGTGATTACCCCTGTCATCATGCTCGCTCTTATGCTCGGCCCCTGGCTCGGGGCTGTTGCGCTCCATGCTGCTTTCGGCCGCAGTGTCGATGTTCGCAATGCTGCAGCCATGGGCTTGGGCCTTCTATTTGTCTTCACAGGAGTCGGACACTTTGTGCAGGCACAGCCCATGGTGCAGATGCTGCCGCCCTGGGTTCCCGAGAGACTGCTGCTTGTCCATGCATCCGGCATTCTGGAATTCGCTATCGCGCTGGGTTTTTTCGTTCCGAAGCTCAGGCGCGTGAGCGGTCTCGCGGCGGCGGCAGTGCTGGTCGTGTTCTTTCCGTTGAACATTTATGCCGCGCTGCACCACATTCCGATGGGGGGACACGCTTGGGGGCCGGTCTATCTGCTTATCCGTGCGCCGCTGCAGGCACTTATTCTGGGCTGGGTATATTGGTTCACCATCAGAATGGCGCTTCACAGCGGTTTGCCCCGCCGCTCCACGCCGTCGCTGCCCGCCGCTCCGCTTCATCGTTCAAAGCCCCGTCTCAAAAGTGCGCCATGAGCGCTTGCGACAGGGTGATCAGTAGGCTGTATATGGGGCGGTTTTTGTGTCGGTTGGCAGCTCGGTACGCAGGAGCATCGCCAGCCGTCATCTTCAAGCTTGGGGGTATCCCCGTTGCGAGGAAACATGGATAAGTTGATAGGCAGTTGCAAATGTGGCCACGTTAAATTCAATGTGGCGGGCCGAGCCGTGCAAGTCGTCGCGTGCCACTGCGGCCTTTGCCGGTCCATGACCGGCGCCGCGTATTCGTCGTACGTTGTCGTGCGGGAACAGCAGTTCTCCGTAACCCAAGGCTCGGAGTCTCTGACAGCCTATGCGGTAACAGAACGAACCCGTCGCCACTTCTGCAAAAACTGCGGAACGCCGCTCTTCAATACGAATCCGGAGACTTACAAGGGACTCACGATGCTCTACCTCGGAACCGTCGTGGGCCACGAGCACCTTGCGCCGAGAATCCACATTTTTTGCGAGAACAAGCTGCCTTCGGTTCATCTCGAACAGTCAAGCCAGTGCTTCCCTGGCGCCCCGACCAGCGCCTGACCCTTGCTTCGAGCCACACGCTGCGACTCGAGGCCAACGCCTGTCTTGGCGTCGCATGTCGAGCGACCGGCCGCGAAAGCGGCAAGCAGCCGCTCGTGGCCGCGAGTGTGAAGCCCTGCAGGGCCCCGGGAGCCTACATGCGGAGACGGTCACGGGGAGATGCGCGGCGTTTGCTCGTCCGCGCACCGGGCGGCCCGCGCGATGTCTCGCAGCCACAGCCTGCGGGCCGACAGTCTGCGCCAGACGCCCGCCGCAGCGCATGGCCCGCCGAGGTGCGGTGTCACCCGCGCCGCCTCAAGCCTTCACTTCGACCACCTGTGCGAAGCCGCCGAAGATCATGCGTTTGCCGTCGAAGGGCATGGGCGGATTGCCGGGCGTGGACGGATCCATGCGCGGGTCCTCCATCATCTTCTTCATGCCTGCGTCACGCGTGGCCTTGTCCGGCCATTCGACCCACGAAAACGCCACCGTCTCGTCTGCCGTGGCCTGGACTGCGCGGCGGAAGTCGGTGACTTTGCCGTCGGGGACGTCGTCGCCCCAGCCTTCGATCACGCGGACGGCGCCGAGCTCGATGAACATCGCGTCGAAATGGCGCGCGTGCTCGATGAACTTCTGCTTGTTTGCGGTAGGAACTGCGATCACGAAACCATCGATGTATGACATGTGTTCACTCCTGTTAAGTGGACCGGTCGGTGCGCCGCCGGAGGGCCGCTCGTATCCCGTCGACGAACAACGACAAGCCGAATCGACACAGCGCGCCTGGCACGAGGGCATGCGTCCTGTGGCGGCGCTGGGGCAGCGCCGCCGCAGAATGCCGGCCGGGCGAGCCGCCGCGGCGCCCTCAGCGTAGACGGCTTGGCCTCGCATGTCACGCTGGAGCAAGCCGAGCACTGCCTTTCCCCATGCCCGAGCCGACCATGAAAGACGGCGGGCTGTACGGTCGGCGCACGGCAAACAGAACGATCGGTGCGCCGAGGTGCATGCTTCCTGGCGCATCGACGCGATGGGAGACCACCACGGAACCAACAACCACGATGGTGTCGCGCAAGCCGTGAAACAAGGGTTAGATCGTCGGCCAAAAGGCACCGTTCAAGGTGAAGGACATCTGGGCACGCCGGGTCCGGCCTCCAGATGAAGAACCGCATGCGCGAGCGCGCTCTGTTCAACCTCGGCATCAAGAGCGATGACGCACTCAAGATCTCGGAGCAAACTGAAACCTGAGAGAGCCGACGGCGGTCGTCCCTTGCGAGGTCCGCCGCTCGCAATGGCAGTTTCCCGGAAGCAAGATCAGTGTGAGGTTCCGGCCAGGAGCGGCCGGTGCTCAAAGGGAAAAGCAGTCGCTCAACGCTGGAGTTAAGCGGCGGCGTAGCCGTCCGCCTTGAACGAATTGTTAGGCCGCATCGCCCGAGATCTAGCCGTGGCGATGGAAGGCCGCTTGGACGAAGCGTAGCCCAGCAACAACCTGGTCTATACGTGCTTCCGATAACGAGCCAATGTACGAGCCCAGCCGCGCTTTGTAGATGCAGGATACTTGAGAGGCGATTACGACACTTTGCCGTTCCAAGTCGCCCTCACTAGGTTCTAGCAGCACATTGCCAGGCTCTGACGCTTTATGGAGGTTTGAACTCAGGGCGCAGACAATGACGGTGCTGATACGAGAGTGATTAAAGACGTCCTCTTGCACGACCACATGCGGATGTGGCGACCCCGGAAACGAGCCTCTCGTCTCGTCGGCGGCGATCCAGAATATGTCGCCGCGTCTGACGACGCGGAGAGGAGACTGAATCTGAAGTGCGACTTCTCTGTCCATGTGGCCTAACGTCATGTAGACCGCATACATCCGCAGGCCATATCT
This sequence comes from Acidovorax sp. SRB_24, assembly GCF_012931925.1. Lineage (NCBI taxonomy): Bacteria > Pseudomonadati > Pseudomonadota > Betaproteobacteria > Burkholderiales > Comamonadaceae > Acidovorax > Acidovorax sp. SRB_24. The sequence goes on along the minus strand of NZ_MWOM01000053.1, from coordinate 24,622 downwards.
GGACATTGCGGTCTAAGTTGTTCGGAGAAAATTTTGGAAAGGGGCGTGCCGCAACGCCTAGCGGGCGACAGGCTGTACAAAACAACAGTACTAAATTCAGTCATGAAACCCGCTACCCCTCCTGTGTTGCGCGCCACACGGCTGCTGGATCAGATCCGTGAGCGGATTCGTTACAAACACTATAGCCTGCGCACCGAGCAAGCCTATGTGCAGTGGCACGGGTATGCGTTTGATGGAGGGCACGCGCCTGCGCATCAAAGATGTGGATTTTGATCGCAGCGTGATCGTGGTGCGGCAGGCCAAGGGGGGCAAAGACCGCGTCGTCATGCTGCCGCGTAGCTTGGCAGCCGACTTGCGGCAGCAAGCTCTTGCAGCACGGGCACAGTGGGAGCATGACCGACAAGCCCAGCGCGGTGGAGTGGAGGTGCCACATGCACTGGAAGTGAAATATCCAGGAGTGGGCCAGCGTTGGGGCTGGTTCTGGGTTTTTCCAGCCCCTGCGCTTTCGATTGACCCACGCACAGGAGTTGAACGCCGGCACCATGTGTATGAGGAGCATTTGCAGCGGGCGATGAAGAAAGCCGTAGCGCAGATCGGTATCTGCAAGCCGGTTTCCGTGCATACGTTGCGCCACAGTTTTGCCACGCACCTGCTGCAGGCAGGCACCGATATTCGTACCGTGCAAGAGTTGCTGGGGCACTCGGATGTGAGTACCACCATGATTTACACCCATGTCTTGAAGCTTGCCGTCGGTGGCACCACGAGCCCGTTGGATGCCATGGCCTCGAACTTGTCATCTCCGTGAATGGCCGCTTCAGGGCACTGACCGAGAAGGCTGCTCCGGGTCGAGACCGTCAGTTCGAAGCTTCGAGCAGCAGACATTCGACCTCCAATTGGCGGTGTGAGCCGTTGGCCCCGGGGCCGGTCACTGCGGCCGGCGGTCGGTCGGATGAGTCAATGACAGCTCCGTGCCGCGCCGTGGACAAATTCGGCACGCGAACGATGACACACGATGGATGGCCGTCATCACGCTCTGAAATATGTGAGACAGCAGTGGGTCGTCCCGCGACCGCCACAGCTTGGGGCAGGCATCTGCTCTGCCGTTGAAGCTTTTCAAGCGACCCCGTTACACGGAACGAGTGCAAAACTTGTGCGGATTTGTGGCCCGTTGGATGAGGTCGTGCTGGCGTCCTGTATACCTGCATCGCTTTGCTCCGCTGACCAGCTGGATAGCGCGGCGCACACAATGCCGTGCCATGAGCCGCCAACCCGTAACTGCATGTGATCGATCGCATTGCCATGCGAATGACATCGCGATAGTTTCTCGGTTGCCCTCCAATTCATCAGCGATCCCTTAAGAATTCCGCGATAGCGGGGGCGGCTCAATCGAAGGAGAAAATCATGGTCACTCCCGTCAGCGTTGAGAAGCTCGAAGTCAAATCGCATGGCACGCCGGACGAGCTTCGCACACCCAACAAAACCCGCGTCGAGGTGGTAAAGCTGCAGGGCTACACGATCGGGCGGTTCAACTTCGAACCCGGGTGGCGTTGGTCAGAATGCATCAAGCCCGTGGTGAAGACAGAGTATTGCCAACTCTCGCATGTGGGGCATGTCGTTTCGGGAAAGCTCACCGTTCGAATGCAGGACGGTTCCGAGAAAACGCTCAGCGCAGGAGAGTCCTACGCCATCCCGCCTGGCCACGATGCCTGGGTCGAAGGCAACGCCCCCTTTGTCGGCCTGGAGGTGCTCAGTGCCGATGTCTACGCAAAGCCTTCCCCGTAGCGCTGGCGTGTGTGTGGGACGTGTCTGGCTGCATGGCGGCCAAAACGCGCTGTCGGCCCCTGACCCATCCCGGTGCGCGAGGCTCGCGTCGGGATTGTTCGCACAGCCCGCCGATCAGCTGTTGATCTGCGCCCACAGCTTGTCCAGCCGCTTGACGCTCACCGGCTGCGGCGTGCGCAGCTCCTGCGCGAAGAAGCTCACGCGCAGTTCTTCGAGCAGCCAGCGCAGCTCCTGCATGCGCGCGTCGACCTGGCCTTTGCGCTCGGCCACGAGGCGCCAGTAGCGCTGCTCCTGCGGGCGCAGCTCGGCCAGTTTGGTGGCGTCGCGCGCCGGGTCGGCGCGGACTTTGTCCAGGCGCAGCGTGATGGCCTTGAGGTAGCGCGCGAAGTGCGCCAGCTGCGGCCAGGGCGCGGCGGTCAGGAAGTTCTTCGGCACCAGGCGCTGCAGCTGCTGCAGAGCGTCTGCCGTGGCCTCGGGCGCGCCCTTGGTGTCCTTGATCTTGCGCGCGGCCGCGGCGTACTCGGTGAGGATCGTGCCCGCCAGGCGCGCCACCTCGTTGGCGATCAGCGTCAGGCGCCCCCGGCCCTCGTCGACGCGGCGCTTGAAATCGGCCTCGCTGGTGGGCAGCGGGTCGAGCAGGAAGGCGCGGTCCATCGCGACATCAAGGATCTGGCTGCGCAGCTCTTCCTGCGTGCCCAGCGGCATGTAGGCCACGGCCATTTTCTGCAGGTCGGGAATGTTCTTTTCGAGGTACTTGAGCGCGTCCTTGATCTGCAGCGCAAACAGGCGGCGCAGACCGGCGCGGTGCTTGGCAGCGGCGACCTCGGGCTCGTCAAAGACTTCGATCGTGACGGCATCGCCCGCGTCGATCAGCGCGGGAAAGCCGATCAGCGTCTGGCCGCCTTTGCCGATCTCCATGAGCTCGGGCAGTTCGCCGAAGGTCCAGGCGGTGTAGCGCTGGCCCGCCGGCATGGCGGGCGTGGCATTTGCTTCTTTTTTAGGATCTGCTTGCGCACGGATTTGCTTGCTTTCAGGTGCTTTTGCATCTGAAACCGCCTGGCTGCCAGCGCCAGCAGCTATCTTTAATGAAGCAAGCGCCTGAAAGGCCCCGCGCGCCTTCGCGCCCCACTCGGCCTTGAGCGCGCCGAGGTTGCGGCCCTGGCCAAGCTGGCGGCCGTGCTCGTCGACGACGCGGAAGTTCATGAACAGGTGCGCGGGCACCATGTCGAGCTTGAAGTCGGCGCGCTTGACGTCGAGCGAGGTCTCGTCGCGCACCTGCTTGAGCAGCGCATCGAGCAGGCCCACGCGGCCCATGCGCTCGGGCGTGCCCAGCAGCTGCGCCAGCCGCGCGGCCGATTCGGGCAGCGGCACGAAGCGGCTGCGCGGGCGCTGGTGCAGGCTCTTGAGCAGCGCCTGGATCTTGTCCTTGAGCATGCCGGGCACGAGCCACTCGCACTGCTCCTCGTGCACCTGGTTGAGCACGAACAGCGGCACCGTCACCGTGAGGCCGTCGCGCGCGTCGCCGGGCGCATGCAGGTAGCTGGCCGCGCAATCCACGCCACCGAGCCGCACGGTGCGCGGAAAGGCGCTGGTGGTGATGCCGGCCGCCTCGTGGCGCATCAGTTCGTCGCGCGTGAGCTTGAGCAATTCGGGGCGTGCCTTGGCCTCGGCGCGGTACCAGTGCTCGAAGCCGCGCCCGTTGGTCACGTCCTGCGGCAGCTGCTGGTCGTAGAAGGCGTAGATCAGCTCCTCGTCCACCAGCACGTCCTGGCGGCGCGACTTGTGCTCGAGCGCCTCGACGTGGGCAATCAGCTTTTCGTTGGCGGCGAGAAACGGCAGGCGCTTGTGTGCTTCGGGCAGCAGATCGCCGGCCACCAGCGCCTGGCGGATGAACATCTCGCGCGCGGCCTGCGGATCGACCTTGTCGAAGCCCACGCGCCGGCCGCTGTAGACCACCAGGCCGTACAGCGTGGCGCGCTCGAAGGCGACGACCTCGGCGGCCTTCTTCTCCCAGTGCGGGTCGAGCAACTGCTTCTTGAGCAGGTGCGCGCCCACCTCTTCGAGCCAAGCCGGCTCGATGGCGGCGATGCCGCGGCCAAACAGGCGCGTGGTTTCGACTAGCTCGGCGCAGACGATCCAGCGCCCCGGCTTCTTGCGCAGGTGCGCGCCCGGGTGGCGGTGGAACTTGATGCCGCGTGCGCCCAGGTACACGTCCTCTTCCTCGGGCTTGAAGCCGATGTTGCCGAGCAGCCCGGCCAGCATCGACAGGTGCAGCTGCTCATAGCTTGCCGGCTGCGCGTTGGCCTCCCAGCCGTGCTCGGCCACCACCGTGAGCAGCTGGCTGTGCACGTCGCGCCACTCGCGCACGCGGCGCACGTTGATGAAGTTCTGGCGCAGCAGCTGCTCGTACTGGCGGTTGCTGAGCTTGTGCGTGGGCGCGGCGCCGCCCTGCGCCAGCACGGGCGCCGGCGCAGGTGCGGGGGCCGGCGCGACCAGGCGCTGCGATACCGGCAAAAACGCCTGCGATGCACTGCCCTTGCGCCGTGCCTGCGCCTGTTGCTGCTGCACGCGCGCCGACGCGAGCGTGGGCATGGTGCCGCCGCGCGCCTCCTGCAGCCATTTCCACAGCGTGAGGTAACCGCTGAACTCGCTCTTGTCGTCGTCGAACTTGGCGTGCTGCTGGTCGGCCTGCTGTTGCGCGTCCATGGGGCGGTCGCGCACGTCCTGCAGGCTCAGCGCGCTGGCAATGACCAGCACCTCGCTGAGCGCCCCGCGCGCGCGCGCCTCCAGAATCATGCGGCCCACGCGCGGGTCAAGTGGCAGCTTGGACAGCTCGCGCCCCATGGGCGTGAGTTCGTTCCTGTCGTCCACCGCGCCGAGTTCATTGAGCAGCTGGTAGCCGTCGGCAATCGCACGGCTCGATGGCGCGTCGATGAACGGGAAGTCTTCGACCACGCCGAGGTGCAGCGACTTCATGCGCAGGATCACGCCGGCGAGCGACGAGCGCAGGATTTCGGGGTCGGTGAAGCGCGGGCGGCCGGCAAAGTCGGTCTCTTCGTACAGCCGGAGGCAGATGCCGTTGGCCACGCGGCCGCAGCGCCCGGCGCGCTGGTTGGCCGCCGCCTGGCTGATCGGCTCGACCAGCAGCTGCTCAACTTTGCTGCGCAGGCTGTAGCGCTTGACGCGCGCCGTGCCGGCGTCGATCACGTAGCGGATGCCCGGCACCGTGAGCGAAGTCTCGGCCACATTGGTCGCCAGGATGATGCGCCGGCCTGTGTGGCCGTCAAAGATGCGGTCCTGCTCGGCCTGCGACAGGCGGGCAAACAGCGGCAGCACCTCTGCGTTGCGCGTCAGCGGCTGGTGCGCCAGGTGCTTGCGCAGGTGGTCGGCGGCCTCGCGGATCTCGCGCTCGCCGGGCAGGAAGACCAGGATGTCGCCGCCCGCATTGCCCTGCCAGAGCTCGTCGACGCCGTCGGCAATGGCGTCGTTCAAACCATAGTCGCGGCTTTCCTCGAACGGGCGCCAGCGCTGCTCGACCGGAAAGGTGCGACCCGAGACCTGGATGACCGGTGCCGGCCCCTTGCTGCTGGCAAAGTGCTTGGCAAAGCGGTCGGCGTCGATGGTGGCCGAGGTCACCACGATCTTCAGATCGGGCCGGCGCGGCAGGATCTGGCGCAGGTAGCCGAGCAGGAAGTCGATGTTCAGGCTACGCTCGTGCGCCTCGTCGATGATGATCGTGTCGTAGGCCTTGAGCAGCGGATCGGTCTGCGTCTCGGCCAGCAGGATGCCGTCGGTCATAAGCTTGACCGACGCGTCGCGCGAGAGCCGGTCCTGGAAGCGCACCTTGTAGCCGACCACGTCGCCGAGCGGGGTGTTGAGCTCCTCGGCAATGCGCTTGGCCACCGAGCTCGCGGCGATGCGGCGCGGCTGGGTGTGGCCGATCAGCTGGCCCTTTTCGCCCGGCCTGGCATTGCACTTGCCGCGCCCCAGGGCGAGCGCGATCTTGGGCAGCTGCGTGGTCTTGCCCGAGCCGGTCTCGCCGCAGACGATGATGACCTGGTGCTTTTGCAGCGCCTCCATGATCTCGTCGCGCCGCGCAGACACGGGCAAGGATTCGGGAAACGTGATTTTCAGCGGGGAGACGGGTGCGGGAGCAGACAAGGTGGCGACTTCGTAGAGAATCGCGAATTATCCCAGCCTCTGCTGGTTTTCACTGACCCTGCCCCACGCCCCACCCGCGCATGTCCACCGTTTTCAACTTCACCTTCGTGCCCTGGTTCCGGTCGGTTGCGCCCTACATCCACAAGTTCCGCCACCAGACCTTTGTGGTCGGGCTCACGGGCGAGGCCATTGCGGCCGGCAAGCTGCACAGCATCGCGCAGGACCTGGCCATGATCCAGGCCATGGGCGTGAAGATCGTGCTGGTGCACGGCTTTCGCCCGCAGGTCAACGAGCAGCTGCAGGCCAAGGGCCACGCCGCGCACTACTCGCACGGCATGCGCATCACCGACTCGGTGGCGCTCGACTGCGCGCAGGAGGCCGCCGGCCAGCTGCGCTACGAGATCGAGGCTGCGTTCAGCCAGGGCCTGCCGAACACGCCGATGGCGGGATCGACGGTGCGCATGATCTCGGGCAATTTCATCACCGCGCGGCCCGTCGGCATCGTTGACGGCGTGGATTTCAAGCACTCGGGCGTGGTGCGCAAGGTCGACGTGGCGAGCATCACGCATTCGCTCGACTTTGGCGCCATGGTGCTGATCTCGCCGTTTGGCTTCTCGCCCACGGGCGAAGCCTTCAACCTGGCCATGGAAGAGGTCGCGACCAGCGTGGCCATTGCGCTCAAGGCCGACAAGCTGATCTTCCTGTCCGAGGTGGCGGGCATTCGCCAGCACCCCGGGCAGCCCAACGGCGAGGACAACCCCATCGACACCGAACTGCCCCTGGCCCAGGCGCGGGAGCTGCTGGCGCGCATGCCCGCCAGCCAGCGCCCGACCGACACGGGGTTTTATCTGCAGCACTGCGTCAAGGCCTGCCAGGGCGGCGTGGAGCGCAGCCACATCATCCCGTTTGCCGTGGACGGTGCGCTGCTGCTCGAAATCTATGTGCACGACGGCATCGGCACCATGGTGGTCGATGAAAAGCTCGAAGAGCTGCGCGAGGCCACGGTCGACGATGTCGGCGGCATCCTGCAGCTGATCGAGCCCTTCGAGCGCGACGGCACGCTCGTCAAGCGCGACCGCACCGAGATCGAGCGCGACGTCGCCAGCTACACCATCATCGAGCACGACGGCGTGATCTTCGGCTGCGCTGCGCTCTACCCCTACCCCGAAGCGCGCACGGCCGAAATGGCCGCCGTCACGGTGTCGCCGCAAAGCCAGGGCACGGGCGACGGCGAAAAACTGCTCAAGCGCATCGAGCAGCGCGCGCGCAACCTGGGGCTCGACAGCATCTTCGTGCTCACCACGCGCACCATGCACTGGTTCATCAAGCGCGGCTTTCAGCAGGTCGACCCCGACTGGCTGCCCGAGGCGCGCAAGCGCAAGTACAACTGGGACCGGCGCAGCCAGGTGCTGGTGAAGAAGCTGTAGCACGCGCGGCGCGGCAAGCTGGGCTGGGCATGAAATAGGCCTCCAGCCCTTTGCCATCAAGCGCTGGCAGCTATAAAAAAGAGTCTCCCCGCCCGGGCGCCATCGCGTCCGGCGATGCCGCGCGCGCTTCTTTTCCGATTCGGGGACCGCTGCGTCCGGCTCCGACCGGCGCCGTGGCAGCGCCACCGATGGCCGTCCAGTGCCTCAGTGAAAACCACTACCAAACTGCATTGACCAGCCAAATCACAAGTGTCTACACTTAGTGCGGCACTAGTAATTCACGAAGATAAACCGGCCTGCGGCACGGCTTTTCGAAGCCGCTTGCGGCGGGACGGCACGCACCGAGGCAATGCCCCGGTTTCGCTTTTGTAAACGGCCCTTCCATGGCCACCAGACCCTCGGAGATTTCGCATGACCATCCAACGCATCCAGACCAACAACCGCATGAGCCAAGCCGTCGTGGCCAACGGCTTCATCTTCCTCGCCGGCCAGGTCGCTACCGACACCGCTTTGGACGTGGCCGGCCAGACGCGCCAGATCCTCGACAAGATCGACGCCCTGCTGGCCGAGACCGGCAGCGACAAGACCAAGATCGTCCAGGCCACCATCTGGCTGGCCGACCACAAGACCTTCGCCGACATGAACACCCTGTGGGACGCCTGGGTGCCCGCCGGCCATGCGCCGGCCCGCGCCTGCGTGGAATCGGCACTGGCCTTCCCGCCCTACACCGTTGAAATCGGTGTGGTCGCCGTCGCCTGACGCCCGCAACGTCAAGGACACCGATATGCACACCGTGGTCTTGGGCGCCGGCGTTGCGGGCGTCACCACCGCCTGGTACCTGGCAGCGCAGGGGCGCCAGGTCACCGTGATCGACCGCCAGTCGCTCGCCGCCGCCGAAACCAGCTATGCCAACGCCGGCATGGTGGCGCCCGGCCACTCGTACACTTGGGCGTCTCCCCGTGCGCCCGGCGTGCTGTGGCGCTCGCTGCGCGACAGCAGCCAAGCCCTGCGCCTGAAGCTCAACCCCGATCCGCACATGTGGGTCTGGCTGTGGAAGTTTCTGCAGAACTGCACGGCCGAGCGCTCGCGCATCAACACCGGCCGCAAGCTCGTGCTCTGCCGCTATTCACAGCAGCAGTTGCAGGCACTCACCGCCGCGCAAGACCTGCAGTACGAGCGCATCAGCCGTGGCGCCCTCTACATGTACCGCGACGAGGCCTCGTTTGCCCGTGGCCGCGCCAACATGCAGATCCTGGCCGACGGCGGCATGCAGCTCGATGCGCTCGACACCAACTCGGTGATCGCGCACGAACCGGCGCTGGCCGGCGCATGCCAGCACATTGCCGGCGCCATCTACTGCCCCAGCGACGAGAGCGGCGACGCGCGCATGTTCACGCGCCACCTGGCCCAGCGCTGCCGCGAGGCGGGCGTGAAGTTCCTGATGGACACCTCGATCGACGGCATCGACAGCGCTGGCGGGCGCATCGAGGCGGTGCGCACCAGCGCCGGCCGCATCACGGCCGACGACTACGTGCTCTCGCTGGGCAGCTACTCGCCCATCGTGGCGCGGCCGCTGGGCTACAGCCTTCCGATCTACCCCGTCAAGGGCTACTCCGTGACGTTTCCGGCCGGCGAAGGCTATCAACCGCCCACGCTCGCCGGCGTGGATGAAAACAACCTCGTGGCCTGGGCGCGCTTTGGCGACCGGCTGCGCTTCACCGCCACGGCGGAATTCAGCGGCTACGACACCCGGCACACGCCGAAAGACTTCGAGCCCATGCTGCGCGCCGCGCGCCAGCTGTTCCCGAACGGCGCCGATTTCAGCCAGCCCGAGTACTGGGCCGGCCTGCGCCCGATGACGCCCGAGAACACGCCCATCCTGGGCAAGAGCCGCCACGCCAACCTGTACTTCAACACCGGCCACGGCCACATGGGCTGGACCATGGCCTGCGGCACGGCGCAGATCGTGGTCGACCTGATGCACGGGCGCCAGCCCGCCATCGACATCACCGGAATGACCCTCGCATGAGCACCGAACTCGCTTCCCCGCCCAGCACCTTCAGCGTGCTGCCCTTCACCATGGACGCCGGCGTGATGTCCCGCGCCGCCATCGGCCTGGTGGTACTGGCCACCGACCAGACGCTGGAACACGAATGGCGCCAGATCATGAACCTGCCGGGCGTGGCCTTCTTTGAGGCGCGCCTGCACAACTCGCCCGACATCACGCCCGCCAACCTGGCGGCGATGGAGAAAGACATCACGGCCGCCGTGCAGCTGATCGTGCCCGACGTGCCGCTGCAGGTCGTCGCCTTCGGCTGCACCTCGGGCTCCATCGTGATCGGCGAGGAGCAGGTGGCGCAGCGCATCCGCGAAGCCCGCCCCGGCGTGGCCTGCACCACGCCCATCACCGGTGCCGTGGCCGGCCTGCGCGCGCTGGGTGCACAGCGCATCGCGCTGATCACGCCCTATGTGCAAAGCGTCAACGCGCTGTTTGAAGACCACCTCGTCGACAGCGGCTTTGACATCACGCGCATTGCCACCTTCAACCACAGCAACGACAACGAGGTTGCGCGCATTGACGCGGCCTCGCTGCGCGCCGCCATCCTGGCCACCGGCGCGCACGACGACGTGGACGCGGTCTTCGTCTCGTGCACCAGCCTGCGCATGGCGGCACTCACGCGCGAGGTCGAGCAGGCGCTCGGCAAGCCAGTCATTGCCAGCAACAGCGCCATGGCCTGGCACGCACTGCGTCTGGCCGGCGTGCGCGACGCCCTGCCCCAGTTTGGCCGGCTGTTCGAGCACTGAGGCCCCCGCGCCCATTCCGACAGCTGCTGGACATCCCTATCCCCGTTCCCTACCCGTCACCAACCAGGAGTGCATCATGAGCTTTCGTAAGGTCCCCGGTTTTTCCCCCCTTCGCGCCACCGCTGCTGCGTGCCTGCTGACGCTGGCAACCGCCTTGCCGGCCCTCGCGCAGGACGCCATCAACATCGGCGCCGTGCTGTCCCTCACCGGCGCCAATGCGACGGTGGGCGAAGACGTGCGCCGCGGCGTGATGCTGGGCGTCGAGCATGTCAATGCGAAGGGCGGCGTGCTGGGCAAGAAGATCAACGTCATCGTTGAAGACTCCGGCGGCAACCCCACCACGGCGCTGAACGCCGGGCGCAAGCTGGCCACCGTCGACAAGGTGCCTGTGGTGATGGGCGAGTACTCGTCCGGCATCACGCTGCCGCTGGCGCAGTACCTGGTCAAGGAAGGCGTCACCCACCTGAACATCTCCAGCAGCAGCACCAAGATCCGCCAGCTCGGCGCCACGTCGTTCAGCCTGGTGGGCCTGGAGAACTTCAGCAACCGCTTCGCCGCGCAGGACACCTACGACATGGGCTACCGCCGCGTGGCCATGGTGGCGCCCAACAATGCCTACGGCCAGGGCGTGCTCGAAGGCTACAAGGCCGAGTTTGAAAAGCTCGGCGGCAAGGTCGTGACCGAGGTGCTCTACACCGCCGGCCAGTCCACCTACCGGCGCGAGCTGCAGCAGATGTCGCGCAGCAACCCCGATGCCTATGTCTACACCGCGTACGGCCAGGAGTCGGCCGTGCTCAACCGCGAGGCCGAGGAACTGGGCCTGCGCAAGACGCCCTGGTACGCCATCCTGATGAGCATGAGCCTGTCGGACACGCCGCCCGCCATCGCCAACGGCCAGCTCGGCATGGAACTCGGCTCGGTGCAAGGCCCGGCCGGCAAGGCGTACTCCGACGCGTTCGCCGCCAAGTACAAGGAAGGCTTCAAGACCTCGTACACCGGCTACGGCTACGACGCCGTGCTGCTGACCGCCGCCGCGATCGAAAAGGCCAAGGCGACCACGGCGCCCGCCATCCAGGCAGCGCTCAAGGACATCGGCACGGCCGGCTACCCGGGCGTGACAGGGCTCATCCGCTTTGACGAAGACCGCCAGCGCGTGGACCCACCGTACGACAAGCTGAAGTTTGCCGACGGCAAGCTCGCCCCCCGCTGAACGTGAAAGAACCCCGCGCACCGGCCGCTGGCGGCCGGCGCGCGGACTAGCCCCGAGACCCCCGAGATGCTTCAATTCCTGGTTGACACCGTGCTGCGCGCCTCCGACCTGGCGCTGATTGCGCTGGGCCTGAGCATGCTGTACGGCCTGGTGAAATTCCCCAACGTCGCCCATGTGCAGTACGCCATGTTCGGCGCCTATGCCACCTATGCGCTGCACAGTTCAGGCGTTCCGCTCGTAGCCGCACTGCTGATCGCCAGCGTGCTGACCGGGCTGCTGACGCTGGTGCTGCATGTGCTGGTGTTCCGCCGCCTGCTGCGCGGTGGGCCGGCCATTGCCATGATCGGCTCGCTGGCCATCGCCATGCTGGTGATCGCCGGCATGCAGGGGCTGGCCGGCTCATTTCCGCGCATGTTCAACCTGCCCCGCGTGGAGCCGCTGGTGCTGGGCGGGGCGCGCATCGCCCACACGCAGCTGTACATGATTGGCACCACGGCCGTGCTGCTGGCGCTGTTCGTGCTGCTGCTGTTCTACACCCGGCTGGGCCGCGCCATGCGGGCGCTGGCCAGCAACGGCATGCTGGCCAATGCCTCGGGGCTCAACGCCGAGCACATCACCTACTTTGTGAGCTTCAGCGCCGGCGCCATTGCCGGGCTGGGCGGCAGCATGCTGGCGCTGTCCACCGGCGCGCACATCAACCTGGGCAACGACCTGCTTCTGCCGGTGTTCGCTGCAGCCATCCTGGGCGGCCTGGGCAACCCGCTCGGCGCCGTGGTCGGCGCGCTGCTGATTGCCATCACGGAGACCGCGGTGACCAACATCAACTTCGGCATGTTCTTCGGGCGCGAGCTGGTGTTCATGCCCGTGGCCTACATCAGCGCCGCCTCGTTCCTGATCCTGCTGCTGGCATTGCTGTTCAAGCCTTACGGGCTGTTCGACCGGGAGGTCCGCCGTGTTTGATTTCGCCATCTCTTCGCTGACCATCGCCGGCATCTACGCGCTGATGGCCCTTGGCCTGAACCTGCAGGCGGGCTATGCCGGGCTGCTGAACTTCGGCCACATCGCCTTTGCCGGCCTGGGCGCCTACGCGGCAGGCATCGGCTTCGGCCTGGGCTGGTCGCCCCTGGCCAGCCTGGGTCTGGGTGTGGGCCTGGCCATGACGCTGGGCTGGTTCATGGCCGGCCTGGGCCGCAAGCTGGCCTCCGACTACTGGGGCATCGCCACGCTGGCGATTGCCGAGATCCTGCGCACCATCGCCACCAACGAGGGCTGGCTCACCGGTGGCGCCAACGGCATCAGCGCCATCCCGGCGCTGTTCGATGGCGTGCCGCGGCCCTGGAACGGCGTGGCCTTCCTGGCGCTGGTGCTGGCCATCGTCGCCGCCGGCGCCCTGCTCTGCACCCGCCTTGGCAATGGCCGCTTCGGCCGCGCCCTGCGGCTGATGCGCGAAGAGCCCCAGCTGGCCACCTGCATGGGCTACGACCTGCGCTCGCTCAAGACGCGCGCCATCATGAGCGGCGCCGCCGTGACGGCGCTGGGCGGCTTTCTCTACGCCCACTACATGAGCTTTGCAGGGCCGGACTACATGCTCGCCTCCGAGACCTTTCTGCTGTGGACCATGCTCATGATCGGCGGCCTGGGCAGCACCCTGGGCGTGCTGGTGGGGGTGGTGATGGTGCAGGCGGCCCATGTGCTGGTGCCCTTCGCCAAGGACTGGATGGGTTTTGACTCCGACGTTGCCGGCGCGCTGCGCCTGGGCCTGATCGGCGCCATCCTGCTGCTGTGCCTGCTGTGGCGCAGCGAGGGCCTGTTCCCTGAAAAGTTGCGGAGGATTCCATGAACGCTGCCCTGCTCCAGGTCGACAACGTCGCCAAGTCTTTTGGCGGCAACCATGTGCTGCAAGACCTGAACCTGTCGGTGGCACCCGGCGAGATCGTGGGCCTGCTGGGCCCCAACGGCTCGGGCAAGAGCACCCTGCTCAACCTCATCACCGGTTTTGCTGCGGCCGACCGCGGCCAGATCCAGCTCGAGGGCCGCCGCATCGAGCAGCTGCCCGCGCACCGCATCGTGGCGGCCGGCATTGGCCGCACCTTCCAGCTACCGTCGATGCCCAAGAAGATGTCGGTGATGGAAGTGGCCATGGCCGCCGCCACCGAACGCCACGGCGTGTGGGACACGCTGCTGGGCCTGAGCGCCGCCCGGCGCGTGGAGCAGTCCGCCCATGCCAAGGCCACGGCCCTGCTGGAGCAGCTGCTGCTGACCCATGTGCGCGACCTGCCGGCCTCGGCCCTCTCGGGCGGGCAGAAGAAGCTGCTGGGCATCGTCTGCGCGCTGATGGGCGACCCGCGCCTGCTGATCCTCGACGAGCCCACGGCCGGCGTGCACCCCAACCTGCGCCGCGACATCGTCAAGGCGCTGCAAAAGCTCAACGCCCAGGGCATGACGCTGGTGATCGTGGAGCACGACATGCATTTCATCCGCGAGGTGTGCACGCGCTGCATCGTGCTCGACCGCGGGCGCATCGTGGCCAGCTGCCGCCCCGACGAGCTGGCGTCCAACGAACATGTGGTGCAGGCCTACCTGGGCCGCGCCGACAAAGAACCCTGCGCGGAGGCTGCTTAAAGATGATCAAGATCGACAACATCATCGCGGGCTACACCGCCGAAGTGGACATCCTAAAAGGCATCTCGCTGCAGGTGGCGCGCTCAGAAATCGTCACCCTGCTCGGCCCCAACGGCTGCGGCAAATCGACGCTGCTCAAGGCGATTGCCGGCGTGCTGCTGCCGCGCAGCGGCAGCGTGGTGCTGGGCGGGCAGGACCGCACGCGCATGCCCGTGCACCGCAAGATCCGCCACTGCAGCCTGGGCTTCGTGCCGCAGACCGAGAACATCTTCAGCAACCTCACGGTGCGCGAGAACATGCAGGTCGGCGGCCACTACCTGGCCAAGGCCGATTGCGAACGCCGCATGGAACAGCTGTGCGAGCTGTACCCCGTGCTGCGCCGCAAATTCACCGCAGCGGCGTCGTCACTGTCCGGCGGCGAGCGCCAGATCTTGGCGCTGGCCCGCGCGCTCATGCCCAGCCCGCAGCTGCTGCTGCTCGACGAGCCCTCGGCCGGCCTGTCGCCCAAGGTGCTGCAAGAGGTGTTCGACGCCATCGTCGAGGTGCGCGCCAAGGAGAAGGTCACCATCCTCATGGTCGAGCAAAACGCCATGGAGGCCATGCGCATGTCCGACCGGGCCTACATCCTCTCGATGGGCACGGTGGCGCTCACGGGCCACACGCACGAGCTCATGCACGACCCCCAGGTGCGCGACCTGTACCTGGGCGGCAGGGCCGCCTGAGCGACCCACCCGCCCATCGCCCTGCCCCCAACGCCCCGCGCCATCACCGCACCCCACGATGGCCCGGGGCGTTTCTGTTTCGTTTGCCTTGATCCCAACCCACCCACCGGAGTAAGCGCCATGCCCCAGCCACGCCCCCTTGTCCGCCGCCTTGTTCTCTGCGCCAGCGCCCTCGCCGCGCTCGGCCTGCTGACCGCGCCGGCCCACGCCCAGGTCAAGTTCGGCGCTGTGCTCTCGCTCACCGGCGCCAGCGCCAGCGTGGGCGAAGACCAGCGGCGCGGCATGCTGATCGCCATCGATGACATCAACGCCAGCGGCGGCGTGCTGGGCCAGCCCGTGCAACTGATCATTGAAGACACCGGCGGCCGCGCCGTCAGCGCGCTCGAAGCCGCCAAGAAGCTGGTCAACGTCGACAAGGTCGCCGCCGTGTTTGGCGAATACTCATCGAGCCTGACCATCCCCGTGGGGCAATACGTCGTCAAGCAAGGCCTGCCCTTCATCAACCACGGCAGCTCCAGCCCGGCCGTGCGCAGCATTGGCGACGGCGGCTTCAGCGTGATCGGGCTCGACACCGCATCGGCCCAATTCGCCGCCAAGGACCTGTGGGACCAGGGCGCGCGCAAGGTCGCGTTCATCGCACCCAACAACGCCTACGGCCAGGGCATTGCGCCAGAGTTTCAGAAGAATTTTGAAGCGCTGGGCGGCCAGGTGGTATCGCTGGTGTTGTACACCGCCGGCCAATCCACCTACCGGCGCGAGTTGCAGCAAATGGAGCGCGCCCAGCCCGACGCCTACGTCTACAGCGCCTACGGCCAAGAGGCCGCCGTCATCAACCGCGAATCGTTTGATTTGGGCCTGAACAAGCCCAAGCCCTGGTACGCCATCTATCACACCATGTGCACCACTGACAGCGCACCCGCCCATGTGGAAGGCCAGCGCGGCATGGACGTAAACGCCGTCGGCCCGCAAGGCAAGGGCTTCAAGGCCGCGTATGAAACCCGCTACGGCCACGGCTTCAAATCGTCGTACACCGGTTACGCCTACGACGGCGTGCGCATGGTGGCCGCTGCCGTCCAGCGGGCCGGCAACACGCAGCCCGATGCCATGAAACAGGCGCTGCGTGCGGTGGGGCAGAACTACGAGGGTGCGACGGGAGCCATTCAGTTTGCCGCCGATGGCCAACGTGGGGTGCAGCCGTATATGAAGACGAAATACAGCGGGAAGATTGTGCCGCGCTGACCGCAGTTTTTAGATCAAAACAGGCTCTAGCGCTTTATGCATAAGCGTTATAAGCTACCCTTTTGATAGCAGACAGTCCAGGGCGACCAGGCGACGCCCTGGCGCGGCCCCCGCCAGTGAGCCCTGCCCCAGCCGCGCCCGGCCGAACGCCGTTACATTCGCACACCAGAGGGACCCCGCAGAGGGACCCAAGGGAGGCTGCGCAGAATGTCGATCGATTTAAGCGAAAAGAAGAAGCGCTCACTGGCAACGCTGTACCGCGCAATGCCTACGGCGGAACTGGCACGGCGTGTGGCCGACGGCGGGCTGGCCGCCCCTGCGCAAGAGGCGGCGCAGGCCGAGCTACCGTCGGCTGGAGCCCGCAGACCCCGCGGCCGAAACGACGCCAGCAGCGGCGCGGACTGCACCCCTTGAAGATCCGTTCGCCAGGGCACAAGGGCCAGGCCGCAACAGCCGCCAGAACCCGCCAGTCCACTAACGCCGCACGATGCCAGCGGACGCCAGCAAGTCTGGTCCAAGGCCGCGCTGATCACCCTTGGCACCCTCCTCGGGTTGCTGTTTCTCCCCTTCCACCTGTGGCTGCTGGTGGCCTTGATGGCCCTGAGCTGGGTGGTAGCCGTTCTGGGCAAGACCTTTCCCCGGGCCGGCATGGTGCTGGGCACCGTGCTCGCCGTTGCACCCTTCGCACTGGGCGGCTGGGCCTGGAGGCAGGGCGCGCTGACCATGCAGGGCGTCGACTTAAAGCCCCTGGGCGCGCTGGTGACGTGGGTTGCGCTGATCTTCGTGTCGCTGCTGCTGTGGACACTCGCGGGCTCTCTGCTCTTTGGTTCGCGGCACCGGGGGAGCTGGAGAAGCCTAGAACGCGAACTTGACCAGATGCGGGAGGAGCAAATCGAGAACCTCAGGCGGTAGTGGTAGGGACTCATGACAAACCGCAGAGCCACACTCTTGGCTCCGCCCGGCAGCGCGCGCTTGAAGATGTCAGCTTTGCAGCGCGGTTGTAGCCGTTCGATGTTGATGGGCGAACTCGCGGTAGGCACAAGCCGACCTTCGAATCGATGGAATGGCGCCCCATGGACGTCAGCAGTGCGAGCGACAGTGGACGACGGAGTCCGTTGCTCTGCACGGCCCCCTCCAACGGCAAGTCTGCCGCCGTTGGGCGGCTCAATTCGACTCAGTACGGCGGGTGGGCTGGACAAATGGAGCACCTGGAAGCGGTGGGTTATCGAAAGCCGCAGTTAGGAATTTGGCCTGTCGAGTGAGAGCCACTGGCGGCGATGACCCGGATGACTGGCTTTCGTAGATTCATAGACGACGGGACTGGGCAGCATGGTTAAGAGCGAACAAAGTGCGACATGTCTTGGGTCTAAAGTAACATATACATACAAATTGACTGCAACAAGACTTAAAATAACTGTATGAATGTACAGTTACGATAAAGTGCGAGGAGGAAGCACCCAATGATTGACCTCACCTTTCTGTCAATCGAACGCATCATCGTTCACCACATTCCACCGCGGGCCGACGATAAGACGTTTGTGGCGCCAACTTGCGCGACCAATCTCGTGAACCTCGCCAAGCCGGGCCTAGATATGTTCGCAAAACGAATCAGCCAGGCGCTCGGGCATCACTCTCATGGCATTCAAGCTCAATTCCATAACACCGGAGCGCAGAGCTTTTTCGCCAACTCAGTGGATCTCATGGAAGGGGACAATGCCCAATTCATCGCAAGTTCAACCCTTGTGGCGCACGATCTGACGAGAGCTCAACAATCCAAGAATCTGTCTGCGAGCAAGCTGATTGTTATTTCGGGGCACACCTCTAAAAGTCAGTTGCCATTCTCTGCAGTCGTAAAATCGGAATTGCAGGATGGGTTGACCGAAACTTCAAGCAAGGGAAAAACAATCGTCGACTACTTGACCGATATCTTTTTTGCGGAGAGCCAAAAACTCTACAAAATCGGATTCGTTCAGAAGACGAGCAAACTTGGCACCAAGACGGCGCCGGAACATTTCGCGGTTCACCTGTTCGATCACCTGATGACGGGGACGGAAACGCGAAGTGCTGCGTTCTACTTTCACTCAGAATTTCTTGGCGCCGACGTTGCAGCATCGGATCGTCATCGAACGAGAGAATTTTTCGATAAAACCAACGAATTTTTGCAGTCCCAACCTATCCTGACTTCGACCAAAATTGCCCTGGGTGAAGCATTGCGTGCTGAACTGCGAAGTAATAAGCAGACTATCAGCGTAAAGGGATTCTCCGACGACCATTTGGAGCCCGCGATGCAAAGTAAGTACATTGCGTTTATGGCGAAAGCTAACATCAGCACACACGCCATCACCAAAGATACTGAATACATCAAGTCGAGGCTGAAGCGTCGGCAGAAAATCGTTTTCACTAGCGGAGTCATGATCAGTACTCCCGCCGACAAAATCTCCCTTGTCTCGATCGAGGCGCCAACTGATGGCTCGACCATCGTGAAGATCAGCGGAACAGTAGAGAGTCAAGAGTGAAGATCTCACGCGACCAATTTCTTATAGAGATGCGTCAGCACGCACCTCTACTTGAGCTATGGGCGCGTGAATCCGTGACATTGATTTCTGAAATGGTTAGGGCTGAAATCGGACAGGAGCGCTTCGAGGGTTTTTTTAAAATTGATCCAAGGTACCGGCTGAAAACTGAAGAGTCCGCCCTGAAGAAATTTGATCGTTGGGATTCAATGGGTTCGGCAAAGGAATTGCATGATCTCGTGGCGGCTCGATTTGTCGTTCTTCTCCGCACTGATCTGCAGATTATAGAAAATGTCATCAAGGGATTTTCCGGATGGAGTACTGCCAGTGTTCGGCACTTCGAGGATGATGTTGAAGATGATCCCGAGGTCTTTGACTACCAGTCGATTCATCTACTAATTAAAGGAAGCCGCGGCACCACCATTGGTGGGCTTCTTCTTACCGACGACGTGACGTGCGAAATCCAAGTTCGCACGATGATGCAGCACGCTTATGCTGAGCTGTGTCACGACAAGATTTACAAGAATTTTGGCTCAATCCCGCCGAGCGCAAAACGTCTGGTAGCTAGGTCGATGGCTCTGATGGAAACGACGGATTCGATATTTTGCGAGACGGCGGAGCAGTTAGAGGAGGTTGCTGCAGACCGAAATAGATGGCTGGAATACCTTGCTGGCGTGTATGGCCTCGCCATACAGCGAAGTTCCTTCTCGGGCGATCTCGTGTGTCCGATTATTTTCGATAGATTCCAGCACCTTTTAGAAAACGTGATGCTCAGCGACGTCGGGGCGGTGGTGGATGCGCCCGTCGTTCGGTCGCGAATGATGGATCGGCTTGGTGATAAGTTGTTCAGTAGCGCGGGCTGTGTCCTCACATATTGGCTCGTCGAAAATCACTTCAACGAGACGAAGCGCTCGTGGCCTGATGAATCTCTTTTACCCGGACTGCAGCTCGTATGTGCGGATCTCGGCATTTCATATAAATAACCATGGCAATCCCTGAATCCACACGGTACACCCCCCCCACGAACGAAGCGGAGCTTGTGCTCGCCTGGTTGCGACGCGCGCGCGAATCGCAGTTTTCCCACTATGGCGCTGCCAATCGCTTGGGGAGCTATGGGCGAGTCTTCGGCGTTCCGGTCATAGTCATCACCGCGATCGTTGGCGCTTCGGCGTTCGCATCGATCATCTCTCAGACGGTTCCCCTTTACGCCAAGCTGATAGTGGGGCTGTGCAGCCTGTCCGCGACGGTACTTTCGAGCCTCCATACCTTCTTCAAGTTTTCGGAGCGGTCAGAGAAGCACCGGATCTGTGGTGCCAAGTTCGGTGCGATTCGACGCGAACTGGAAGTGCTTCATGTCCAGGGCCAGTTCAAATCCACGGAGTTGACTGCGGTTCGCGCCAAGCTCGACAAGCTGGCGGCGGAGGCGCCTGACGTTGACGCAGCTGTTTTCTCGCGCGAGAAGGCGAAGCAGGGCGACGAACTTCCCTAATAGGCGGTTCAAAAGTCTGTACTTACCTATGCTGATTGCGCATTTCAATGGCCAGTGCGTGCAGGGGCTGGCCGTGGCCGAAAAGAAGCAGTCGCACGAGCGGTATCGTTGAACGACCGGTGACGCCGTCTCTGCCGTTCAAAGCGGTGGGAGCGAGTGGCTTAGATCAGCCTTAATGAGTCTTTCCATGGCATGGGCCTCACGTTATCTTCTCGCCCCATCCGTACGGCAACCTGTTGCGCTGACGTCAAGTCGATCTGCACACAAAAAACTCGTCAGCGCCCATCAGGCAAGGGCGACAAGCTATTTAATTGATAGCTTTTACGGTGCCACATCATACGCACCGGGCGCTTCAGCTCCAAAGGGCCAACGCCTCCCTCACACCCTTCTCCGTCCCCTCCCCCACCCCACACAACGGCAGCCGCAGCGTCGCCTCGCACTGCCCCTGCAACGCGGCCGCCAGCTTGGCCGGCCCCGGGCTGCTCTCGGCGAACAGGGCGCGGGTGAGTGGCAGCAGCTTCACAAAGCGTTCGCGCGCCACCAGCCACTGCCCCGCTTCCATTTCGCGGCACACGGCAGCCACTTCGGCAGGGACGATGTTGGCCACCACCGAGATCACGCCGTGGCCGCCCAGGGCCAGGTACGGCAGCGTGGTGAAGTCGTCGCCGCTGTAGCGCATGAAATCTTGCGGCACGGCTTCCAGCACGGCAGCGGCGCGGGCCATGTCGCCGGTGGCGTCTTTCAGGCCGGCAATGTGGGGGTGCTGTGCCAGCGTAACCACGGTGTCCACCGCCATATCGACCATGGTGCGGCCGGGCACGTTGTAGAGCACCAGGGGCAGCGCGGTGGCGTCCGCCTGGGCCGTGAAGTGCGCCACCATGCCGCGCTGCGTGGGCTTGTTGTAGTACGGCACGACGCTGAGCAGCGAGTGCGCGCCGGCCTGGGCGGCAAAGCGGGCCAGGCTGACGGCTTCGCCTGTGGAGTTGGCGCCGACGCCGGCCATGATGTGGATGCGGCCTGCGGCGTATTCCACCGCCGTGGCGATCAGGTCGTGGTGTTCGTGGTGCGACAGCGTGGACGACTCGCCCGTAGTGCCGGCAATCACCAGGCCCACCGTGCCCTGGGCAATGTGCCAGTCCACCATGCGGCGCAGCGCGGGTTTGTCGATGCTCTGGTTGGCATTGAACGGCGTGAGCAGGGCCACCAGGCTGCCGCGGGGCAAGGCGGCGCAGGCGTTGGGGGATGCGGCGGGGCTGGGAGTAGACATGGGTCGGGTCTGAAAGGCTGGAATTAAAAGGAACGCCGCCCCCGCGCGCCCCGCGCACGCGAGGGCGGTTCACGCAGGGGCTGGCTGCTTACGCGTCGACCGCCACGCGCTGGGCGGCCGGTGCCTGCAGTTGCTGCTGCAGGCGCTCGACGTTCTTCTCGTAGGCGCGCAGATTGGCTTCCTTGACCGGGCCAAAGCCGCGCACCTGCATGGGCGCGGCGGCCAGCGCCAGCGCCGCGTCGCGCTGGTCGGCGCGCAGCTGCGCCACCAGGTCGCGCATCTGCTGTTCGTAGCAGGCGACCAGCGCGCGCTCGGCCTTGCGCTCTTCGCTGTAGCCGAACACGTCCAGCGCAGTGCCGCGCAAGAACTTCAGGCGCGCGAGCAGGCCAAAGCCGGTCATCATCCAGGCGCCCCATTCGCTCTTGGCCGGGCGACCCGTGCGCTGGTCAATGCGGCTGAGCACGGGCGGTGCCAGGTGAAAGGTCAGCTTGGACGGGTCTTCGAACTGCGCGGCCAACTGCTCGCGGAACTCGGGCGCGGCGTGCAGGCGGGCCACTTCGTACTCGTCCTTGTAGGCCATGACTTTGTAGAACGACTGGGCCACGGCCTTGGCGATCTCGTCCTGGCCGGGCCACAGGCGCGCTTCGGCGGCGCGCACTTCGTCCACCAGCGCGCGGTAGCGGGTGGCATAGGCGCTGTTCTGATAGGCCTCCAGCAGGCTGCTGCGGCGCGCGACCAGCGTGTCGAGCGATTGCTCGGCCAGCGGCTGGGGCGCTGCGCCCAGGCCGGCGTGCTGCAGCACGGCCTGCGGGTCGACCGCGTGGCGGCGGCCCCAGCGGAAGGCGGCCAGGTTCATCGGCACGGCGGCGCCGTTGAGCTCGATCGCCCGCTCGATGGCCTGCGCACTCACCGGGACCAGGCCGCGCTGGTAGGCCGCGCCCAGCATGAAAAGGTTGGTGGCAATGGCGTCGCCGCACAACGCCAGCGCCAGGCGGCCGGCGTCGATTACTTCCACCTGCTCCCTGCCCACGGCGCGCACCACGGCCTGCTCCAGCGGGTTGGTGGGGAACTGCAGGTCAGGGTTCTGCACGAACGCGCCGGGCATGACTTCCTGGCTGTTGAGCAACACCCGCGTGGCGCCCTTGCGCGCCATGGTGAGCGTGTTGCCCGATGCGGCCACGACCAGGTCGCAGCCCATGATGGCATCGGCCCCGCCCGGCGCCACGCGCACGGCGGCAATGGCGGCGGTGTCGATGCCAAAGCGCAGATGCGTCCACACCGAGCCGCCCTTTTGCGCCAGGCCCGCCATGTCGAGCACGCCCGAGCCCTTGCCTTCCAGGTGCGCGGCCATGCCCAGCAGCGCGCCGATGGTGACCACGCCCGTGCCGCCCACGCCGGTGATGACCATGCTGTAGACGCCATGGCGCAGGTCGGGCAGCGTGGGTTCGGGCAGTGCAGGCTCGGCGCCCTGCCCGCCTTTGCTGCCGACGCCCTTGCGCAGCTTGGCGCCGTTCACGGTGACAAAGCTTGGGCAAAAGCCCTTGAGGCACGAAAAATCCTTGTTGCAGGCCGACTGGTCAATGGCGCGCTTGCGGCCCAGGTCGGTCTCCAGCGGCACCACGGCCACGCAGTTGGACTGCACGCCGCAGTCGCCGCAGCCCTCGCACACGGCGGGGTTGATGACGACGCGCTTGTCTGGATCGGGGAAAGTGCCGCGCTTGCGGCGGCGGCGCTTTTCTGCGGCGCAGGTCTGGTCGTACACCAGCACCGTGGTGCCCTCCAGCTCGCGCAGCAGGCGCTGCACGGCGTCGAGCTCGTCGCGGTGGTGCACGGTGACGCCGGGTGCCCAGCCGGTCACGCCGTCGTACTTGCCGGGCTCGTCGGTCACCACGGCAATGCGCGCCACCCCTTCGGCATGCACCTGCTGGGTGATGCGCACCGGGTCTAGCGGGCCGTCGTGGCACTGGCCGCCGGTCATGGCCACCGCGTCGTTGTAGAGCAGCTTGAACGTGATGTTGGTCTTGGCCGCCACCGCCGCGCGGATGGCGAGCAGGCCCGAGTGGAAGTAGGTGCCGTCGCCCATGTTCTGGAACATGTGGGAGCGCTTGGAAAACGGCGCCTCGCCCACCCAGGCCATGCCCTCGGCGCCCATCTGGGTGTAGCCCAGGGTGTCGCGGCCCATGGTCTGCGCCATCCACGAGCAGCCGATACCGGCATAGGCGCGGCTGCCGTCGGGAATGCGTGTGGACGTGCTGTGCGGGCAGCCGGCGCAAAAATAGAAGCTGCGCGCCATCACATCCACCGCGCCGAGCACGGGCTTGCGCCGGGCCAGGGCGTGCACGGTGTCCAGCAGCGCCGGCTCCACGGCCGCCAGCCGGTGGCCGACGACCTGGGCGATCTGCGCCGCGTCCAGCGCCATCTCGACGCGGAACAGCTTGGCGCCCTGCTCGTCCTTCTTGCCGATGACGCGCGGCGCATCGGCCGCGCCGTACAGGATTTCCTTGAGCTGCGCTTCCAGCAGCGCACGCTTTTCTTCGATGACGATGACCAGGTCCAGCCCGCGCGCAAACTCGCCAATGCCCTGCGGCTCCAGCGGCCACACCATGCCCACCTTGTAGACCACCAGGCCCAGTTGCTGCGCGCGCGCCTCGTCGATACCCAGGTCGGCCAGCGCCTGGCGCAGGTCGAGCCAGCTCTTGCCCGAGGTGACGATGCCGATCCGCGCGCCCTCGCGCTGGCCAAAGGCCACGCGGTCGATGCCGTTGGCGCGCCCAAAGGCCCGCGCCGCATCGAGCTTGTGGTTGACCAGGCGGAATTCTTGCGCGTGCGGCGTGTCGGGCAGGCGGATGTTGAGGCCGTCGGGCGGCAGGCCGTCCGACTCGGGCAGCGCGATGGCCAGCCCTGCATCGTCAATTTCCACCGAGCCCGAGGCGTCGGCCGTGTCCTTGATGCACTTCATGCCCACCCAGGCCCCGCTGTAGCGCGACAGCGCCCAGCCCAGCAGGCCGTATTCGACCAGCTCGGACACACCGGCCGGCGACAGCACCGGCATCTGCGCGTCGACCAGGGCGAACTCGCTTTGGTGGCAGGTGGTGGACGATTCGCAGGTGTGGTCGTCGCCCATCAGCACCAGCACGCCGCCGTGCTGGGAGCTGCCGGCCAGGTTGCCGTGACGGAAGGCGTCGCCGCTGCGGTCCACGCCCGGGCCCTTGCCGTACCAGATCGAGAACACGCCGTCGAAGCGGCCATCGCCACCGATCTCGGCCATCTGCGTGCCCCAGACGGCCGTGGCGGCCAGGTCTTCGTTCACGCCGGGCACGAACACCACGTCGTGCGCGTCGAGGTGCTTGCGCGCCTTGGCCAGCTGGTCGTCGTAGGTGCCCAG
>NZ_MWOM01000097.1:0-11765 GCF_012931925.1 Acidovorax sp. SRB_24 | reverse complement strand
GGCCTGCCGAGAGTAGTGCGGATTGTCATTCTGGTTTTAGGCTGCCGTCAGCCTTCGCCACCCGAATAGCGCTTCTCGAGCTCGCTCACTTCCTTCATGCCCATGATCGCCGGGATACCCAGTGCGAAGGGCAGGATCATGTCGCTCAGACCTCGCACGCTTCCGTCGCGCTTGATTCGCGACAAAGCCTCTTGCATCGCGAAGAGCGCCGCTCGTACGAGCGTGCCTGGGAGGCTCACGCGCGCCACGCCGAGCGCCTGCAAGTCGGAGAAGGTCAAATCGAACTTCGTCTTGCCGCCTTCCACGATGTTGATGCCCACTGGTCCGTTGATCCCCTTCACCACCGCCTCGATTTCTTCCGTCGAACTGACGCCCTCGACCATCACCATGGTCGCACCGACCTCCAGGAACGCGTTGCCGCGCCGTACTACCTCGTCCATGCCGGCTACGGCGAGTGCGTCAGTGCGAGCGTTGATGACGAAGTCGCGGTCATTCCTTGCGTCGCAGGCGGCCCGTATCTTTGTCACCGCCTCGTCGAAGCCGATGATCTGCTTGCCTTCCAAGTGACCGCATCGCTTCGGAGACACCTGATCTTCGATGTTGATGCCCGCCGCACCTGCGCGCTCGAACGCTTGCACGGTGTAGTACGTATTGACCGCATTCCCGAAGCCAGTGTCGCCGTCCGCCATGACCGGAATCCCTACGTTCTCGACGATATTCCTGGTCGCGCAAAGCATGTCGTTCATGGAAAGCATGCTGTAGTCAGGTCGGCCAAGATACGCCGCCGAAATACCAGAGCCAGTGCACTGGATCGAATCGAAGCCCGCCCGCTCTATGAGCTTGGCACTGATGGGATCGTAGGCTCCAGGCATGACAAGGATCTCGGGGGAGCGAATTAGCTCCTTCAAACGCGAAGTGAGGCGCATGGCGGGTTTTTAATGGGGGCTAATGGGGACCAGCGTCGGTCGACTTCCTGCTGGTGTGGGCTAACGGCCAACGTAATCCGCTTCGAAGGCTTCGATCTCGCGCAGCTTCGAGCGCGTGTAGTCGAATTCGTCTACCCCTTCAAGCAGCAACTGGCGCCGAAACGGGTCCATGTGGAACGTTGCCTCAAAACCCTCGGGGCCGCGCACGCGCTCCGAGCGCAGGTCGACTTCAAGCTGAAAATCCGGATTTCTGTGCACCAGAGCTGCCAGCTCCTGCAACACGTTGTCGGGAAGGAGCACCGCCAACAACGAGTTTTTGTCGCAGTTTGATTGAAAGATGTCGGCGAAACTCGAGGCGATGACGCAGGCGAAGCCGTAGTCAACCAGCGCCCACGCGGCGCTCTCGCGTGAGGAGCCACAGCCGAAGTTCAGGCCGCCCAACAGGATGGTTGAGCGCGCGAACGGTTCCTGATTCAGTATGAAGTAAGGGTTCTTCGAACCATCCGGCCGAAAGCGCAGGTCGTGGAACAGCTGCTCAGCGAATCCCTCGCCCCGCGGGCGGGATAGGAAACGCCCGGGCATGAGCTGGTCGGTGTCGACGTTGGGCTGTGCAAGGGGCGCGGCGATGCCGCAAATGATTTCGATCTTGTTCAATGGCTATCTCAGGCGATTAGGGTACGGACATCGACCAGTCGGCCGGTGACTGCGGCAGCGGCGGCCATTGCAGGGCCGGCCAGGTGAGTGCGAACCGACGGTCCCTGCCGACCAACGAAGTTGCGGTTGGACGTGGACACGATACGTTGGCCTGGCTCGCCTATGTCGCCGTTCATTGCGGGGCAGAGAGAGCAACCGGGCTCGCGCCACTGCGCGTTCGCCTCGAGGAACACGCGATCGAGTCCCTCGGCTTCCGCCTGCGACTTGACCAGACGAGAGCCAGGTACGACCCAGGTGGACACCACGACCCGCCGGCCGCGCAGCACGTGCGCGGCGGCTCGCAGGTCCTCAATTCGGCTGTTCGTGCAAGAGCCGATAAAGACGCGGTCCACTTTGATACCAGCCAGGGGCTCACCCGGCCGCAGCCCCATATACTCCAGCGCGCGTGTCTTGTCCTGCCGCTGCTGCGCGGACGCAGCGGTGGCGGGATCGGGCACGCACGCAGTGATGGGCATTGCGTCTTCCGGGCTTGTGCCCCAGCTCACCATCGGCTCGATTGCGCTGGCGTCGATCACTAGTTCGCGGTTGAAAGTGGCGCCTTCGTCGGTGGCCAGCGACCGCCACCTGACCAGCGCGGCGTCCCACGCCGCTCCGCTGGGCGCGTACGGCTTATCGCGGAGATAGGCGTAGGTCACCTCGTCTGGGGCCACCATTCCAGCGCGAGCACCCGCCTCGATCGACATGTTACAGACGGTGAGACGACCCTCCATCGACAGAGCCCGAATGGCTGGGCCTCCATACTCGATTACGTGGCCGGTTGCGCCGTTGGCGCCGATCTGGGCGATCAGGGCCAACACAAGGTCCTTAGCGCACACGCCCGGGCCAAGCTTCCCCTCGAATCGCACCCGCATGGTTTCAGGCCTCTTCTGCCAGAGGGCCTGCGTTGCCATCACGTGCGCTGCTTCCGAAGAGCCGATGCCAAACGCGAGCGCGCCCAACGCGCCGTGTGTGGACGTATGGCTGTCGCCGCAGACGATGACAGAGCCGGGAAGTGATAAGCCCTGCTCCGGCCCCACCACATGGACGATGCCCTGTCTCCGGTCGTCTAGGCCGAACACTGGGACACCGGCGCGGCCGGCGTTCTCCGACAAAGTCGCCACCAGGTTGGCGTGTTCGCGGTGCGTGTTCACGCCGCCCCGACCGGAATCAGTGCCGACATAGTGGTCTGGCACTGCGACAGTTCGATCAGGGCGCCGTATATTCAACCCGCGTCCATGCAGCAGCCTGAAGGCGTTGTGGGATCCGTCGTGCAGATAGTGGCGGGTGACGTACAGAAGGCTGGCACCATCCTCGCGCCGGATGATCTCGTGGCGCGACCAGATCTTCTCAAACAGGGTCCGTGCGCTCACAACCCGCCTCTTTGATTCGCGGCACCGCGGGCGCGGATCGCTTCCCACTCCAGGCCACTGAAGCGGTCGAAACCGTCGCGGAACGCGCCTGCATTCGGGACCGGCTTCGGCACACCGCTCTTGTTCAGGTCGTCGAGCACCGCGTCGAAGACTGCGATTGCGGCACGGAACAGAATGCCTGGCTGTATGGCGATCTTGTAGCCCATGGCTTCGGCATCTTTCAGGCTCACCACCGGCGTTTTGCCGCCCATTACCATGTTCAGCAGGCACGGGCCCTTGACCAGACGAGGGATGCGCGCCAGTTCCTCGGTCGACCGGGCGGCCTCGACGAAGGCGACATCGGCGCCGGCTGCTAGCGCCTCATTGGCGCGCGCAATCGCCTCGTCCATGCCGACAACTGCGAGGGCGTCCGTGCGGGCGATGATTACGAAATTGAGATCACGTCGAGCCTGCACCGCCGCACTGATCTTGCTAATAAATTCAGCGCGGGGCACGATGTCCTTGCCATCGAGGTGGCCGCAGCGTTTAGGCGATACCTGGTCCTCGATGTGGATGGCGGCGACGCCGCGCGATTCGTATTCCCGCACGGTGCGCGTGACGTTCAGTTCGTTGCCATAGCCGGTGTCTGCGTCGGCGATCACAGGCAGCGCAACGGAGCGAGCAATGACGCCAGCGTTCTCCACCATCTCTGACATAGTGAGCAGGCCGAAGTCTGGGAAACCGCGCGAGGCAGCGGTGCCCGAGCCGGTCATGTAGACCGCCGGGAATCCGGCAGTCTCTATTGCGCGACTGGAGATCGCGTCGTAAGCGCCGGGCGCCACTATAAGGGGGCGTTGGGCGAGCAAATCTCGCAGGGTGGTGGTGGTGGTGGTCAAGGTCTGTCCTTCTTTCTTACATTATATGTATATGATGTAAGAACGTCAACAGAAACTTCGCTGAAGGCTAGAATCGGCAGGAATCGATTCCGCCCCCTTATGAAAAGCAGTGCCCAACCTGTTCCTTTGTCCCGTAACCCCGGCACCCTGCTGCACCGCCAGTTGTTCCTGGTCCTGCGCGACCAGATCACGCGTGGCATGTACCTCCCCGGAACTCTCATACCCAAGGAAGACGAGCTCTGCGAAATGTTTGGCGTATCGCGCATCACGGTCCGGCGGGCGGTTAGCGATCTCGAGCAGCTCGGGCTCGTGAAGAAGCAGCAAGGCCGCGGCACCTTCGTCTGCGAGCCCAAGGCAGACAAGCGGCTCGGAACCAGTCTGAGCTTCCTGGACGCTCTCACTAAAACCTCGCGTGACACGGTCGCCAAGGTCCTGATCGTCGAGACGCAGCGCGCGCCGGGCGCCATCGCCCTTCAGCTACGCCTCGACGCGGGTGCGCAGGCCGTCCATGCGGTGCGGCTGCGCTCGGCCAACAACGTACCGTTGGTGCTGACGGATGCCTGGGTGCCGGAGTATCTTGGCAAGCACGTGACCCGATCCGAGCTGAGGAAGCGGCCCTTGTTCGAGATTTTGCTGGCAGAGGGCATTACGTTCGCCCGCGTGGTGCAGGAGGTCACCGCGGTGGCGGCCGACCCGAACATGGCGGGGCTCCTGACCACCGATGTCGGTTCGCCGCTGCTTCGGATAACACGTGTCATTTACGACGAGGGGCAACGTCCCGTGGAGCATCTCACGGCCTATGTATCCCCGGAACGCAGCCGTGTCCTTATGGAACTGCCGCACTCAGCCATCAACACGCTGAGTGCGGGCCGCATTACCCACGATCTAATGGTGTAGCCGACCTCTTGCGCGCCAAGCCGGCGCCCCGTGGGTAAGCCCGCTCGGGCTTTTCTCCGCGACGACGGTTGTTGTGCGATCCGCTTGCGCGTCGGGTGAGGGGCGCCGGGTGCTGCAGAATGTTGACAGAGGGTCCTCCACGCCAAGACAGCGATGCCGCCGTGCGTGTCGAAGCGCACCGCTTGCTTTGAACGCAATTGAGCGGCGGTGACTTGGTCCTCGGACCAGTGGTTTTCTAAGGGCAAGGGCCTGCCCGGCGAACCAGTACGCGTGATGCTGATCGAGGCGGTCGAGCGGCGCTTCGGCACTGTAGAAGCCATCCCTGCCGACCACGAGCTGGAGTTCCTCAGCGACAACGGGGGTGCCTACATCGCAGCGGATACCCGCGGCGTAGCTCGCCAACTGGGTCTGCGGCCGATCAACACGCCCGTGTGCAGCCCGCAAAGCAACGGAATGGCCGAGAGCTTCGTCAACACGTTCAAACGTGACTACGTCACTCGCATGGACCTGACCGACGCCCACACGGTAATGGCGCAGCTACCGGCAGCCTTCGAACTCTCTTTAACGAGGTGCATCCGCACTCGTCGTTGAAGATGCGATCCCCCAGGGAGTTCAGGCGGCACCGAGCCGCACGCGCGCCAAGTTGCCCTGGACCAACCGGCGCTACATGGCGACTAGAACGTGTCCGGGTAGGGGTCAAGATCAGCGAGTCGTGGGCAACCCCAACCGACTGTCCGCCTCTCACGTCAGCTATCGCAGCGGACCCCCGCCACTTGCGCAAAAGCAGTCTGTGTTACCGGAATGGCTGGGCGTAGACAAAAGAGGATCCCTCGGCAGGTGCAGGCACGTGGGGGCTTCGAGGCTGCAGCGCATGGGCAACGCTAGTAGGGCTCGTCGCCCAAAACTAGCGACGGGTAGTCGTGAAGTTACCGATCATCTCATCGCGATTAATAAAGATGTGGTCGCGCAGCAGGAACTCCGCGCGCTCGGGCTGGCGATTGAGAAGGGCCTCAAATACCGCCTTGTGATGTGCCAGCGCCTTCTGACTCTGTTCGCGGCGGTAGAGCTTCGCGAGCTCGGCGCGGTCGTGCACGCGGTGCGTCTGGTCATAAATGCGAGGGATGTGTCGCAACTGCACTACCGTGCGCGTGAGGAAAGGGTTGGCCGCACGCGCCAGGATGGCGTCATGGAACTGCCAGTTGAGGCGGAACCACTCGTCCTGCAGCTCGTCGTTCCACTTGTTGCCGTGCAGCACCTCCTCGCAGCGTGCGAAGTTTCGCTCGACCAGCCCCACGGTCGCGTCGTCCAGGCCCTTGACCGCCACAGTCCGCGCAGCATGGCCCTCGAGCACCATGCGCGTGTCGAAGGCATGTTCGACTTCGCTCGCGTCTAGGCTGCGTACCGTGAAGCCGCAGTGCGGCTCGTAGCAGACGAGGCCCTCGTCGGCCAAGGCCTTTAGCGATTCGTGCACTGGCGTGCGCGATACCGCGAGGCGGTCCGCCAGCATCTGCCCCTGGAGTCGTGAGCCCGGCGCGAGGTCGCCGTCCACTATCAGGCGACGGATGGCCTCGGTGACGGCTTGGGTGCGAGTCGGTTTGTCGAGCGTGGTGCGGATTCTTCCCATGGTGCTTGATCAGTTGACGGCTGCATGCAATTGTACGGGCCTCACTTCGACGGGGCATCACGGTGCCAGTTGTTCGCCGAGCGGCCCCGAGCCCACGCACATTCAGTGCTCAAGTTCATTGAGCACTGAATGTGGAACGCTCGGGCGAGAGGGTCATCCGGGGCCTCTATGAGCTGCTCGAGGCGAGTAGCAACGCGCTCGGCATGGTTTGAACAACCCAAAACCGAGCTTGACGAGTCGTACTTTTCCATGCAATAGTACAACTTGCTATGAATTGGCCATATTTATGAGACCATCAATCAACCGCATGCTTGCAGGCCTCGCGATGGCTATCGCTGCCGGAGCTACCGCCGGGGCCTCCGCCCAAACCGCCTATCCCGTCAAGCCAATCCGCTTGATCGTGCCATCCGCCCCAGGCGGGAGCGTGGACAAGCTCTCGCGCGCGATCGGCAAGCGCCTGCAGGAGAAGTTGGGGCAGCCGGTGGTAATCGACAACCGTGCTGGCGCAGGGGGCACGATTGCCGCGGAGGCTGCGGCCACCGCCGCGCCGGATGGCTACACGCTGATGATGGGGACGGTGTCGAGCCTGGCCACCAACGTGGCCCTGGAGAAACTGCGCTACGACCCGATGAGGGACTTCGCGCCCGTGATCCTGGTCGCCCAGCAAGACCTTGCGCTAATCGTCGCCAGTGGCTTGCCGGCTGGCACGGTGAAAGACCTGGTGCAAACGGCGCGTAGGGAGCCGGACAGGTTTTCGTACTCGTCAGCCGGCCGCGGCACCGGCGGGCACCTCTCCGGTGAGCTGTTCAGCCAGTTGAGCGGCGTTCGCATGCTCCATGTACCCTATAAGGGCGTCTCGCAAGCGGCTACCGACGTAATCGGCGGTCAAGTGACGCTCACCTTCGCGAGTCTCGCCTCGGCGCACACACTGGCGAATTCGAAGAAGGTCAAGCTGATCGCCGTCACCGGCGATCAGCGCGCGGCCAGCTACCCCGACGTGCCAACGATGGAGGAGTCGGGCATCACGGGGTACAAGTCGTCCACCTGGTACGCGTTGGTCGCGCCGGCCAAGACGCCGCCAGCCATAGTCCAGCGCATCAACGTCGAGGTCTCTGCCATGCTGGCGGAGAGGGAGACCAAAGATCAGTTCGCGGGCGAAGGAATCGAGCTCGTAGGCGGCACGCCGCAGCAGCTGAGCAAGCACATGAAATTGGAAATTGACAAATGGGGCAAAGTAATCCGCGCCGCCGGCCTCGACAAACAGTGACCCGCGTGGCGCGTGCGGCGCTCCCCACGGGGCAACGCCGGACTTACGGTCGGACGGACTGCGGCTGGCGCGCGCGACAGATATATTCTTTTGGAGCAACACATGCCTTCTCAATCGCGCGGTTCCGCGCTTAAAGCGCTGATTGCAGCACCCGAAATCCTCGTTACGCCGGGAGTGTATGACGGCTTCTCCGCCCGCTTGGTCGAGAAGATGGGGTTCAAGACCGCCAGCATCTCCGGAGCCGGGACGTCGGAAAGCCGTCTGGGCTGGCCCGACCGCGGCCTGATGGGACTGGAGGACAACCTGGCCAATGCGCGGCGCATCGCCGACTGCACGGATCTGCTGCTGCAAGCAGACGCCGATACTGGCTATGGCAACGCGCTCAACGTGTACTTCGTCGTCCAGGCGTTCGAGAAGGCCGGCATGGCGGCCGTCATGATAGAGGACCAGGTCTGGCCCAAGCGCTGCGGCCACATGGCCGGTAAGGCTGTGATTGGGACGGCGGAAATGGTGGACAAGATCAAGGCTGCGGTGGACGCGCGGCGCGACTCGAGCTTCGTCATCAAGGCGCGCACCGACGCCGCGGAGCCGCTGGGGATTGAGGAAGCAATAGACCGGCTGAATCGGTACGCCGAGGCGGGTGCCGACTGCTTGTTCGCCGACGCGCTGCATTCGCTAGAGGACATCCGGAAGGTGGCTCGCAGTGTGCTCAAACCGCTGAGCGTCAACATGGGCCTGGGGATTCGACAGCGGCAGACGACACCCTTGGTGTCGCCCGGCACGCTCAAGGACGCGGGAGTGGCGCAAGTCACGTATCCGCGCCTGCTTTCCGCAGCCGCGCTAAAGGGCATGACCAATGCCATGGAGGTCTTCATGGCCGATGTGGTGCAGAACAACAGGGTGGTAGATCGACCCGACCTTTCGGCCTCGTTTGACGAGATTAACGACCTTATGGGCATGGCGTTCCTCGACGAATTGGAACGTCGCTACGCGGCTCGGTAATTAATGAAGAGGACCTCGCAATGGGCATGACCACAGTCGAGAAGATCTTCGCTCGCAAGACGAAGCAAAGGAAGGTCTCTCCGGGCGACCTGGTGACGGTGGAGGTGGACACGGTCGTCATGATCGACAACAGCTTCAACCCAAGCCGCTGGCGCGAGATCCGCAAGCTGCACGATCCGCGCAAGGTGGTGGTGGTGTTTGATCACCGCGTGCCGGCGCCAACGGTGCATGCGGCGATCGCCCACCGCAACGGCAGAAAATTCGTTGAGCGCTTTGGCATCGAACGAGTGCATGATGTCGGATTCGATCAGGGCATTTCACACCAAGTGGTGTTTGACAAAGCCTACGGCTTGCCTGGCACGGTCCTGGTGTGCAGCGACTCGCACACCTGCTCGGCCGGCGTACTTAACTGCTTGGCGCGCGGCGTTGGCGAACCCGACGTGATGTACTCGGCCATCATGGGCGAGACTTGGTTTCGCGTCGGCGAGACCATCCGGTACGAGCTGCACGGGAGGCTGTCGCCCGCGGTGACGGCCAAGGACGCTTTCCTGCAGATCGCGGGGCAGTACGGCGACCACGCGAACCAGAACGTCGAGTACGGCGGCCCCGGCCTGGCCTCGCTGTCGCTGGCGGCTCGCAAGACGCTCACGACGATGTCGGCCGAGCTGTCAGCCGAGTTCGCGGTGTGTGATCCAGACGATATGCTGCTCGACTACGTACGCTCCCGCACCGCCGAGCCTTTTGAGCCGGTGAGCCCCGACGCCGACGCGAACTACCTGGACGTGCGCAAGGTGGACCTCGGCGCCCTGCAACCCCTCGTGGCGTTTCCCGATACGGTAGTAGACAACTCGCGTCCCGTGAGCGAAGCGGCCGGCATACGCATCGACCAGGCCTTCATCGGCTCTTGCGCCAACGGCACGCTGGAGGACCTGCAGATCGCCGCTCGCGTGCTGCAAGGCCGACGCATTGCACCCAGCGTGCGGCTCATCGTCACGCCCGGTTCGCAGCAGATCTATCGCGAAGCGTTGCGCGACGGAACGTTAGCTGCGCTGAGCGATGCCGGTGCCATCGTCACGCCGTCGACCTGTGGTGCCTGCGGCGGCGGTCACCTGGGCGTGCTTGGACCGAACGAAACGTGCATCACCGCGAGCACGCGCAACTTCAAGGGCCGCATGGGTGACTCAAGTGCGCGCATCTACATGGGTTCGCCCGCGACGGTGGCAGCCAGTGCGATCCGCGGAACTATCGCGGATCCTCGCGAGTTCCTCGAATAAGGAGGCGTCATGAAATTCATTGCGCGCGTCTGGAAGTTCCCGGACAACATCAACACCGATCTCATCATGCCGTCGACGTGTTTCCACCTGTCGGCCGAAGAGCAGGTGCGCTTCGTATTCCAGGCAAACCGGCCGGGCTGGATCGATGAGGTGCAACCCGGCGACATCTTGCTGGGCAGCCGCAACTTCGGTATGGGTTCCAGCCGCCCGGCGGCGCGGTCGCTCAAGAATGCGGGACTCGCCTGCCTGGTTGCGCACTCGGTCAACGGGCTGTTTTTCCGCAACTGCGTCAACTTCGCGTTCCCTGCAATGGAGTGCCCCGATGTGCATGGTGCCTTCGACGAAGGTCAGCACGCGGAGATCGACTTCGAACGCTCCACCGTGCGCAACCTTGACACCGGCGCTGAACTGCAGGGCCGGCCCATGCCCGCCAAACTGATGGACTTGGTAAAGGCCGGTGGCATCTACCCCTTGCTGGAGCAGCGTGGATACATTGAACCGCCCCCAGTGAAGGCGGACTAGGACGGGCTCAACAAGGCCGATCCAAAAGCGCATTCAGAGCGACAACTTGACGCGTGACCATGAACTGCTGCTCTCGGCTCCCGGTTCCACGCAGCATGGACGTCATGGCCTTGCTTCAGGCTGCTTTTCGAACGCACCACTCTGGTTATTGCCAGCGATGGCTTTCGCACTAGTAGCACAGCCAACTCAGCACTCCGTCAGAGTCCTCATACATCGGACCTTCATAATTAAGAAAGAAGCTCCAGTGGCGCTGGTGACGCTCTGCTTTCCCGCGCTTAGAGGCCCAAGGCGGCGGCCACCAGTTTTCCTGCAGCCGACTACCTGGCTCTACCAATCGGTTAAGCCTGAGCACGCGAGCGCTCTGGCCACTAATTCCGCACGGCCTGCCGAGAGTAGTGCGGATTGTCATTCTGGTTTTAGGCTGCCGTCAGCCTTCGCCACCCGAATAGCGCTTCTCGAGCTCGCTCACTTCCTTCATGCCCATGATCGCCGGGATACCCAGTGCGAAGGGCAGGATCATGTCGCTCAGACCTCGCACGCTTCCGTCGCGCTTGATTCGCGACAAAGCCTCTTGCATCGCGAAGAGCGCCGCTCGTACGAGCGTGCCTGGGAGGCTCACGCGCGCCACGCCGAGCGCCTGCAAGTCGGAGAAGGTCAAATCGAACTTCGTCTTGCCGCCTTCCACGATGTTGATGCCCACTGGTCCGTTGATCCCCTTCACCACCGCCTCGATTTCTTCCGTCGAACTGACGCCCTCGACCATCACCATGGTCGCACCGACCTCCAGGAACGCGTTGCCGCGCCGTACTACCTCGTCCATGCCGGCTACGGCGAGTGCGTCAGTGCGAGCGTTGATGACGAAGTCGCGGTCATTCCTTGCGTCGCAGGCGGCCCGTATCTTTGTCACCGCCTCGTCGAAGCCGATGATCTGCTTGCCTTCCAAGTGACCGCATCGCTTCGGAGACACCTGATCTTCGATGTTGATGCCCGCCGCACCTGCGCGCTCGAACGCTTGCACGGTGTAGTACGTATTGACCGCATTCCCGAAGCCAGTGTCGCCGTCCGCCATGACCGGAATCCCTACGTTCTCGACGATATTCCTGGTCGCGCAAAGCATGTCGTTCATGGAAAGCATGCTGTAGTCAGGTCGGCCAAGATACGCCGCCGAAATACCAGAGCCAGTGCACTGGATCGAATCGAAGCCCGCCCGCTCTATGAGCTTGGCACTGATGGGATCGTAGGCTCCAGGCATGACAAGGATCTCGGGGGAGCGAATTAGCTCCTTCAAACGCGAAGTGAGGCGCATGGCGGGTTT